>PLCI01000033.1 GCA_003135595.1 Acidimicrobiaceae bacterium
GTCGCCGTGCCCGAGGCGCTCGGCCTGCCGCTGCACTCCGAGCACGTGGCGATACCCGAGTGGTGGCGGTTCGCCCACGGACCGGCGGTGGTCCTTAGCTACCCGTACCCCGCGGGGCTGATCCAAAGCCCGCTCTCCTGGCAGGCCAACGGCGCCTTCGCCGTCGCACTCGTCGGCGGCAGCGGGCCGCAGGGCACCCTTGCACGTGCCGGCGCCGACGGGGCGGCACGGTCGCTGCTCGTGAACCTGTCGCTGCNNACCGGCTCGCCGAGCGCGGGGGCCGCGGCATTCTTCATGGAGACGCTCGGGATCGATCCGACGGTTGCCCGCGGCGCGTGGGTGTTCGACGTGGCGGGCCCACTGCCCGAACCCAGGATCGTGTCGCGCGCGCGCCTGGCGGCCTGCACGCAGGCGAGCACCCCGGCGACGGCGGGCCAGCTCTGGCCGTGCCTCGCCAGGGGAGCCACGTGACCGGGCCCGAGCCGATCGACGTCGCCCCGCTGGGCGCACCCTCGACGAAGGCGTCGCTCAGCAGCGCGCTCGGCGTGGCGGTGGCGGGGCTCGTCGCGAACGGGCTCAACCTCATCGTGACCGTCGTGCTCGCGCGCATCCTCCCTTCGCACAACCACAACGCCGCGTACGGCGCCTTCGCCCAGATGGTCGGCCTCTACGTCGTGGTCTCGCTGCCGGGCTCGGCGATCGCGATCGCGGTCGTGCGCCGCTCCTCGTGGTGGCTCTCGCGTCGCGGCAACGCCGAGCTCGAGGCGTGGCGTCGCACCTCGTCGATCCTCGCGGTCAAGGCGCTCGCGATCTTCGCGGTCGTCGCGCTCGCCGCGTCGCCGCTCATCGGCGCCGCACTGGGCGGCCGCAGCTGGATCGCCGTCTTCGTGACGATGCTCGCCGCGGGATCCTGGGTCGCGATCGCCGTCGAGCGCGCGTTCCTCCAGTCCTGCCGCCGCTACCGCCCGCTCGCGGTCAACTTCCTGCTCGAGGGTGGCGCGCGAACCACCGCGGTGCTCGCCGGTGCCGCCGTCTGGGGCGTGACCGGCGCGGTGACCGGGATCCTGCTCGCCGAGCTCGCGACCTGGGCGAACGCGTGGCGATCGGCCGCCAAGGCGGTGCCCGCCCCCGCGAGGAGCGCGCCGGGCTCCCCGCCGACCGGCGAGATCGGCGGCGACCTCGTCGCCTCGATCATCGCCTTTGGGATGCTCGCGCTCCTGCAGTACGTCGACGTGTTCTTGGTCGGGCGGCTCTACGCGGCGGGCTCGGGCCGCTACGCCGCGATCGCCGTCGTCGCCAAGACGCTCGTCTACGTCGCGATCGTCCTCTCCTACTACCTGCTGCCCGAGGCCTCGATCGGCCATCGCGAGGGGAGCCACGCGCGTCGGCAGCTGGGCGTCGTCCTCGCCCTCTACGTCGTGCCGTGCGCGCTCCTGCTCGGCGTGGCCTCGCTTGCACCGAGGTCGCTGCTCGGGATCGTCTATCGCAGCGGGCTGCTCGGTGCGTCAGGTTCCCTCGTCACCCTCATCGGCGCGATGGCGCTGCTCGGTGTGTCGTTCCTGCTTTCGACCTACCTCCTCGCCCGCGGCGTCCGCCTCGTGGCTGCCTGGCTCGTGATCGGTGCCGTTGGGGCCATCATCGCCGTCTCGTCCGCGCACGGGCTCTGGGAGGGCACCGCCATGCGCGACCTCGAGGCCCAGGCGGTCATCGCCGCGGGCTTGGCCGTCGGGACAGTCTTCGTTCTCGCGTCTCGTCGCAAGTCCTAGCTAGCATCGCCGGTCCGACAACCTCGGGAACGGTGTGGACGGCAAGGACCAGAGCGACACCCTCGAAGCGATAGCGGCTGCGTCGTCGATCCGGCGGATCCAGCTCGTCGCATGGCGCGACCTCGACGACCCCGAGGCCGGGGGCTCCGAGCTGCACGCCGACCGCGTGGCGACGCGCTGGGCGGCGGCCGGGCTCGACGTCGAGCTCCGGACCTCGATGGTCCCGGGCGAGGCGCGAGAGACAAGGCGCAACGGCTACCACGTCGTGCGATGGGGCGGGCGCTACCAGGTCTTCCCCCAGGTCATGATCGAGGGGCTGCTCGAGCGTCGTGGGGAGCCCGACGCGGTCGTCGACATCTGGAACGGGCTGCCGTTCTTTTCGCCCATCTGGTTCCGCGGGCCGCGCCTCACGCTCCTGCACCACGTCCACGGCGAGATGTGGCGCATGGCGCTTCGCAACTCATTCGCGACGCTCGGCGACACCGTCGAGCGTCGCCTCGCGCCGCTGCTGTACCGTCGCAGCTCGATCGCGACGCTGTCGGCGTCGTCGCGCGAGGAGATCGTCGAGCGGCTCCACTTGCCTGCCGCGCAGGTCCACGTCGTCGAGCCCGGCATCGACGAGCGCTACAGCCCCGGCGGGACTCGCAGCGAGGTGCCGCTCGTCGTCGCCGTCGGCCGGCTCGTGCCGGTCAAGCGCTACGACGTGCTGCTCCGCGCCCTCGCCGAGGCCCACCGCCAGATCCCGACGCTGCGCGCGGTCATCGTGGGCGAGGGCTACGAGCGCCCGACGCTCGAGCGCGTGCGCCACGAGCTCGGCGCTGACGACTACGTCGAGCTGCGTGGCCGCGTCGACGACGCCGGGCTCCTCGAGCTGTACCGCTCGGCCTGGGTCGTCGCGTCCTCGTCGCTGCGAGAGGGCTGGGGGATGACGCTCACCGAGGCCGCCGCGTGCGGCACGCCGGCGGTGGCGACGGACATCGCGGGGCACCGTGACGCCGTCGTGCACGGCGTCACGGGCATGCTGGCCCGCGGCGACACCTCGCTCGGCTGCGAGCTGGCCGGCGTGCTGACCGACGGCGCGCTGCGCGAGTCGCTCGCCAAGGGTGCGCTCGAGCGCTCGAAGTCGCTGCGCTGGGAGCGCACCGCCGCACAGCTGTTTGCGCTGCTCGACCCCGCCGCCGCGCTCAGAGCTTCTCGAGGAGCGTGACGAGGTTCCAGGTCACGACCTCGCGGACCACCGGGATCTTGATGATGAACGACATCCACCGCGGCAGGTACCGAGGCTCCGCGGCGATGAGCTCGACGTCCTCGCGGGCCTCGAGCAGCTTCATGACCGTGCGCACCTTGAGCGCGAAGAGCGACTCGCCGTAGACGTTCTTCGGCGGGTGCCCGTGGCGCTTCGTGTAGCGCCGCGCGGCGTACCTGCCCGAGATGTAGTGCCAGGGCGAGGTCTCGTGGCCGCCCCACGGTGACCACCAGACGGTGAAGGACAGGTAGATCTGGCCGCCTGACTTCGTGACCCGGACCGACTCGTCGATGAACCTCGAGGGGTCCCCCACGTGCTCGAGCACGTTGGACGAGAAGACCAGATCCGCGAAGCTGTCGGGCAGCGGCAGGTTCAGCCCGTCACCTGCGATGGTGTCGCCCGCCATGAGCCGGCCCGGCCAGACCGCGCGCTCGTGGCGTGCGCGCAGGTCGAGGTCCTGCTCGGCGCCCTCGAGACGCGCCGGCAGCGGCGCGGCGGCCTCCGGCTCGATCAGCACGACCCGGGCACCGGCGTTACGGAACGCCTCGGCGAAGTAGCCCGCGCCGCCGCCGATGTCGATCACCGTGCGGTTGAACAGCGGCGTCGAGCCCGTCAGACGCACGAGGGTGTCGAGGGCGATCGTCCGATAGAAGTAGTCCGGGTCGCTCTGCTCCCTGCGGAACGCTCGGAACAGGGCGACCGACCGCGGGATGCCCGACGCGGGCAGCGCGATGACCGACTCGCCGGCACGGCCGAGCTCTTCTGGTGGGGCGAACTTGGAGGGCGCGACGACCGAGACGAGTCCGGCCAGGCGCGTCGGGACGATCCTCGCAAGTCCCTGGGGCGACTTCTCGTCGAGCGTGCCGTGGCCGTCCGGTGGCGCGAAGAGCGGGTCCGGGTCCTCACGGAACGCGAGGACGTCGACGACGAGGATGCACACCGCGATCCAGCCGAGCGTGTTCGCCGCCCCGAAGTGCGTGGGCCACTGGATGGTGTGCGGCCAGCCGTACTTGCGCTGCTCGTAGATCATGTAGGCGGCGATCAGGGCGACGACGAGTGCGGGGGCGAGCGCGAGCAGGGCGCGAGCAGGGCGTCGCCACCACGCGAGGGCCAGCAGCGGGACGACGATCAGGCCGATCGCGGGCCCGGCGATGCCCATGGCCAGCACGGTCGCTGCCGCGGCGAGCGGGACTGACATGGTGCGCGCACGCCAGGGCCACGCGAGCACCGGCTCGACGTCGGAGGGGACCTGGTCACCCGCACCCGGCTTGCGGTGCGCGGAGCGGCGACGGCGTCCGATGACGATGAGGCCGAGCACGATGACGAGCCCGCCCGCGCTGACGTAGAGCGCGATGTCGACCGTCGCCTGGGGCGTCCAGGTGATCGCCACGGTCGCGCTCGACCTCGACGCCGGCAGGCGCCATGCCGTGAAGCCGCCGTCGAGGAGCACCGGCGCGCCGAGGTCGTGCCCGCCGCTCGTGGCGCGCCACCCCGTGGAGTAGCTCTGGTTGAGCACCAGCCACGAGGGCGTGGACTGCGGGCCGACCGTCGCGCGCACGGAGACGTCGTTCTTCCAGGCGACGTGCGTCACCTTCGCCGTCGCGGGGGGGAGCGCGGTCGGGTACACCGACCCGCTGCGCAGCTCGATCGTGTCGAGGTTCCAGCCCGTGACGTAGCCCGGCGCGGTCGTGAGGACGTGGCTGCTGGCGTCGAGCGTCGTCGACGCGCCGCAGGTCCGGAAGTACAAGGGTCGCTGCGCGATCGCGTCGCTCGTCGTGCCGATGATGCGGATGGGGACGTCCTTGCCGTCGATCGAGAGCAGCCCGGTGCGGCAGGCCGACGACAGCGACCTCGGGGTGGTCGCGCTCGCGACGCCGGGCATGGACACCTCGGCGATGCCGATCGGCAGGATCGTGGGCAGGCCCGAGATGTGGTCGGTGGTGAAGGTCGCGCGGTTGGCGGGGAACGTGAACTTGAACGTGGTCCCGGCGATCGGCGTGAAGCTCGCCGTCGCGGTCTCCGTCGCGCCCTGTCCGATCCCGACACGCGACCCGGCTGCGTACTGCAGCCTCGCGGTGAGCCGCTGGCCCGTGTCCGACGAGATCTTGATGATCGTCGGCACGCTGTGGCGCCGATCGACGAGGACATGGAAGACGACGTGGCTCAGCGTGATCTCGCGCGACAGCCTCGCGGACAGCCAGACCGGTACTGGCCCGACGTAGGCAGGGGACCACGACGTCACCCGGTTGCCGTCGAACGCCGCCCACGAGTCGTTGGCGAGCGAGCCAGTGAGCCGAGACGAGCTCCCGGTCGACACGACCCGGAGGCCCGTGCCGGGCCCGCGTCCGAGCAGCGCGTCAAGCTTGGTGTCGTCGACGAGGTCCGACACCCGCGCGGTGCCCGTGATCTCGAAGGTCCGCGTGCTCGGCAGGTCGAAGGTCCTCGACATCGACAGCTCAGGGTCCGTCCGCGGCGGGATCGTCGCGGCGCGCAGGCGGTGCAGCAGTATGACGAGCGGGTCGGCGTTGCCCGCGCTCCCCGCGCCGTTGAGCAGGTTCCTCGGCAGCTGCAGCGACGAGATCACCGGGCCTACGCCCGGGATGCGGACCTCGGCGAAGCCGACCGGGCTCGCCCCGGTGAACAAGGTCTGAGAACCCGTCATCCCTGTGATGGTGATCGTGAGCGACGTGGTGCGGTGCGCCGGGAACGTGAACGTCGCGCCGCTCGTGCGCGTGCTCACGCCGAGCCGCAGCACCTCGGTCGAGCCGTCCGAGAACGTCACGCGCGCCCGCGTGGCCCATCGCGTGCGGATCCCGACCTGGGGCTGCTGGAGGAACAGCGAGGACACCTTCGTCGGATGCAGCAGGTCGATTCGGAGGAACTGGCCCCTCGGATCGGTAAACGCCCCGACGGCCCACGCGGTGAGCGGGTTGCCATCGACCGCGTTGAGCGGCTGGTCCTCTGGGGCGTTGGCGACCGCGTTGCCGTAGCCCGACGCGCCGACGCTTCGGATGCCGCGGAGGAGGAGCACGGTCTGGGTCCCGGGGGACTGGCTGGTGAAGATCGGCAGCGCCTGCTCACCTGGCTCGTAGGACAGGGGGGTCGCGCTTGCCTGCTGCACGTAGCCGTACGTCGTGTGCAGCGTGCCCCAGGTGTCGAGCTCCTTCGCGTTCGTGTCGGTCACGACGAGCAGGGTGTCGCGCGAACTCGCGAGGTGCGCGAGCGACGACGCGGACTGCGACGCCGCGTAGACGATCGCGCGCTTTGCGCCGTTCAGCAGTCCCGCGCCCGCGGCCAGGAGCACGCCGTTGCCGTCACCGGCGAGCACGATCGGGTCGTGCATCGACTCGGTTCGCAGCAGCGAGCGCGGCCCGGCGATCGAGAAGACGGCGAGCGCCGGGGGATAGCTCGCGTTCGTCGGGATGCCGAGCTGGGTCTCGTCGAGGATCGTCCCGACCTGGGTCTGTTCGAGGTGCGCGGCGCCGAAGCCCTTGACGAATGCCATGCCCTTCGGGGTCGGGCGCAGCCCGAGCCACAGCGCCTGGGGGCGTGGGAGGTCGAATCGCTCATACTGCAGGTCCGACTGCAAGAGGACCGTGCCCACACCCATGAGCCTCGCCATCGGCACGAGCGTCGCGGGGTCGAACACGCCGTTTTGGATCGACTCGTCGAGCGCGCGCAGCAGGTTCGCGCTCGCCGGCTCGCCCTGCAGCACCGCCTGGCGCTGGATGTACGGACGGTCGAGCAGCCCCGGCCAGACCGAGTCCATGGTGACGCCCCATCGGTAGTAGCCGAAGTCTGCCCCGGGCAGCCCGAGCACCGGCGTCTTCCCCTCTCCGTTGAGGAAGGTGGCCGCGCCTGTCACGTACTTCGGCAGCGTCTCGGGGAAGATGAGGTTGGTCGCGATGACGTGGCCCTCGAAGAATGGCGCGAGGTTGAAGCAGGCGAGCGCGCCGACGAGGATCCCCGCGACTGCCGACGCGCCGGGGCGCCAGGCGCGAAGCGAGCCCACTGCCGCCCCCGCGAGCAGGCTGATCCCGAGCACGACGATCGGCAGGACCCGGTTCGACGAGCGCATCGCAAGCCCGATCGTCGAGCTCTCGCCGATGGAGCGGAAGACGCGTCCGAGGGGGGAGGGGTCCGAGAGCGGGTACGCGCCGACGGCGAGCACGACGCCCAGGGCGACGAGCAGGACGGCGAACGCGCGGTAGCGCCANNATGGGACATGTAGCTGGACGACGTCTGGGTCCACGGCTGGATGGCGTCGTTGCCGTAGAAGTACCAGTACCCGAGCCCACGCAGCACCTCGGACGAGAGCGACGTCAGCGTCACCGTGGGGAAGGTCTCGGTGTAGCGGAGCACGTTGACGCCGTAGGCGCCTTCAGCCCAGAGCCCCGCGACCCACCAGAGCGACACGATGGCCGACAGCACGCCCGCGCGCAGCGTGGCGGAGAGGACGCGCTGCCACGATGCCTCCTTCGTGACCCCGGCGAGCAGCAGCCACAGCGCGGGCGCGAGGCCCACGAGCAGGACCGACGTGGCGTTCACGCCCCCGATCAGCGCGACCACGAGCGCGAAGAGCGCGGGGTAGCGCCAGCCCCCTCGTCGAACCGCCACGATGGCGAAGCCCACGAGCCAGCCGAGCCCGGCCCAGGGCATCAGGATCGCCGACGTCCTCGCGAGGTAGTCGATGATGTAGGGCGTGAGCATGTAGCACAGGGCCGCCGCGAGCTGCCCCCATGCGGCGATGCCGAGCTGTCGGGCGAGGTAGCGAACGCCTGTGCCCGCCGCGAAGACGAGCGTGCCCATCCAGAGCCGCTGGGCGATCCAGGTGGGCACGTGGAGCGCGTGGAACGTCCAGTACCACGGACCCATCGGGAACAGGTACCCGATGTTCTGGTGGGTGACACTCCCGCTCCCCACGTTGGGGTTCCACATGTACATCGCCGAGCGCAGGAGGCGCGTCGGGTCGAGATAGAGGTATGCCTTGGTGTCCGCGACGAGCCACCCACGGTGCGAGTACAGGAGCGGTGCGAAAGCGATGACGGCGAGCACCAAGAGGTGCAACCGCGCGACTCTGCGGCCGCCGACCCCTGGGGCGGCGCCGTTAGGAGCGGTCTCTTCGATCGTCGGCGTCTGCAGCGTCACGGGCCTCCCGAGTGTAGGACAGGACCTTTCGCCCACGATGTTCCTGCGCCGCACACCGTCTCGGGACGCCGCGTCCAGCGCCGCGCGTCGCAGCTGGCCCCTAGCGTGACGCCGTGAGGACGGTGGCGGTCATCGGGGGGATCGGGTGTGGCAAGTCGACGGTGACGCAGCTGCTCGCCGACAAGGGCGCCGTCGTCGTCGACGCCGACGTGATCGCGCGCGAGGTCGTCGAGCCGGGCTCCCCGGTCCTCGAGCACCTGGTGCGCGAGTTCGGCGCCGAGATCCTCGATGAGGACGGCGCCCTCGACCGCGCCGCGCTCGCCAAGGTCGGGTTCGCCGAGCCGAGCGCGACGGCGGCCATGAACGCGATCCTCCACCCGGCGATCGGGGTCCGCCTGCTCGAGCAGGCGCGCGAGGGCCAGGACCGAGCCAACGTCGTCGTCGTCGCCATCCCGCTCTTCCGCCCCGAGCATCGGGACCTGCTCGGGATCGACGTCGTCGTGTGCGTCGACTGCGATCCCGACGTCGCCATGGAGCGCCTGGTCGCGGGTCGGGGGCTGACCGTCGAGGACGCCGCCGCCCGGATGGCCGCCCAATCGCCCCGGGCCGAGCGCTGCGCGCTCGCCGACGAGGTGCTCGACAACGCCAAGGACCCCGAGGCACTCGCCGGGCTCGTCGACGCGCTGTGGGACCGACTCGTCACATGAGCACCGAGCGCGCCTTCCGCGTCCAGTCGCCGTTCGAGCCCGCGGGCGACCAGCCCCAGGCGATCGCCGCGCTGTCGCGCGGCGTGCTCGACGGCCTGCGCTTCCAGACCCTCGAGGGGATCACTGGCTCGGGCAAGACCGCGACGATCGCATGGGTGGTCGAGCAGCTACAGCGTCCGACCCTCGTGATCGAGCCGAACAAGTCGCTCGCGGCTCAGCTCGCCGCTGAGCTGCGCGAGATGCTGCCGGACAACCGCGTCGAGTTCTTCGTCTCGTACTACGACTACTACCAGCCAGAGGCCTACATCGCGAGGACGGACACGTACATCGAGAAGGACTCATCCATCAACGACGAGATCGATCGCCTGCGGCATGCCTCGACGTCATCGCTGCTCACGCGCCGCGACACGGTGGTCGTCGCCTCGGTGTCCTGCATCTACGGGCTGGGATCGCCCGAGGAATACCGGAAAAAGATGGTGTCGCTCGTGGCGGGCGAACAGTACGACCAGCGCGCGCTGCTTCGTCGGCTCGTCGACATGCACTACAACCGCAACGACATGACGCTGCTCCGCGGCACGTTCCGTGTGCGGGGCGACACCGTCGAGCTGCAGCCGAGCTACGAGCAGGACGCAGTTCGCCTCTCGTTCTTCGGCGACACGCTCGAGCGGATCGCGATGTTCGACCCGCTCACCGGCGACGTGCGCGAGACCCTCGAGGACCTCGCGGTGTACTCGGCCTCGCACTACGTCGCTGGCGACGAGACGATGGCGCGCGCGATCGTGTCCATCGAGGCCGAGCTCCAGGTGCGACTCGCGGAGTTCCAGTCCGCGGGCAAGCTGCTCGAGGTCCAGCGCCTGCGGGCGCGCACCGAGCACGACCTCGAGATGCTCGCCGAGACGGGCACCTGCGCGGGCATTGAGAACTACTCGCGCCACCTCGACGGCCGCTCGGCGGGGGAGCGGCCCTTCACGCTGCTCGACTACTTCCCCAAGGACTTCCTCGTGGTCGTCGACGAGTCCCATGTCGCCGTGCCGCAGCTGCACGGCCAGTACGCGGGGGACAAGTCGCGCAAGGACGTCCTGGTCGAGCACGGCTTCCGGCTCCCGTCCGCACTCGACAACCGGCCGCTGCGCTTCGAGGAGTTCCTCGGCGCGGTGCCCCAGGTGCTCTTCGTCTCGGCGACGCCGGGTCCCTACGAGAAGCAGGTCTCCGACGCGGTCGTCGAGCAGGTGATCCG
>PLCI01000106.1 GCA_003135595.1 Acidimicrobiaceae bacterium
AGGAGGGCATCGCCGGCGGCAACGCGAAGCGCGTCGAGCACGACAGGGTCGCGCCCCTCGCTGAGGTTGGCGGCGCAGACGAGCGCGCCGTGCGCCCCAGCGCTCAGCTGTGCAGTGTCGAGAGCGAGCCGCGACGCCGCGTGCGCAGGATGCGACGCCGCTCGCGCTCGGACTTGCCGCCCCACACGCCGTGATCGATGTGGTTCTCGAGCGCGTACTCCAGGCACTCAGACGACACCTCGCACGTCGCGCAGATGCGCTGAGCCCTGATCACTCCGAGCCCGTCACTCGGGAAGAACGTCTCCGGCGGGACCTCTCGGCACTTGCCGTCAGCCATCCACTCGGTAGTCATTTGTCCCCTCCTTGAACGCAGTAATACACTTGCATATGAAGGCTTGGACCACAAGCGCAGCTACGTGCAATGTTTCACGTAGGGGAGTTCCCGTCCAACCGGGGCGCGCGGCGGTGCTGCGGCCAGCGGATACGTGCCCACGTCCCTTCCCCATACCCTCGACAAGGAGTCCACATGACCCAGGCCCATGACGAAGTTGTCGAGCCCTTCGAGCCCGTCGGGCACGTCCGGATCGTCTACCTCGGGCCGGTCGCGCCGCACTGGGAGATCCAGAGCGACTGGGGCAACGAAGAGACGATCCAGTCCTTCGCGGACCGAGCGAACGCGCGCCTCGTGCTCCTGCCGCCCCATGACCCGCAATTCCGCAGGAACCGTGAGCGCGTCGCCCGTGACGCGGAGCGCGAGCAGCTGCAACTCGAGTGGGACCTCGGCTTCGACGAAGAGCAGCCCGAGCAAAGGGCCTAGCTCGTCGCGTCGCCATCAAGGCTCGGGAGCGAGGTCCTCGCGAGCCAGAGCCCTGGCGCGACGATCTCGGCCGGCGTGGGAAGCCCCTCGGCGCTCGCGGCCAGCCGCCCGAGCGCGTCGAACCCGTCTCGCTCGATGACGCCCGCGATGAACGCGGCGCCCAGGTCCACCCGCTCCTTCGACAGGTCGACGCCGAACATCGCAGCGGCCGCCTCGGCCCCTTTGCTGTCGCCCGTGCGGTGACGGTGCCAGGCCTCGGCCAGCCGTGCGGCGTCGCCGAGGATCTTCGCCGCGACGACGCTCGCGACCTCGTCGACGTAGGCGCTGATGGCAGTGACCACCGCGTTGAGCGCGTCGTGGGCACGGCCGCCCTCAGGCAGCTCGTGGCCCCAGAGTCCTTCGACGAACGCCTCGGGGTCGCCGAGCATGCGCGAGAGGTCCTCCACGCCCTCGGCGTCCCCGAGCCGATCAAGCAGCGACTTCTGCATCGACATCTGCGCGGCGGTCGCGGCGTCCAGCAGCGCCTCGACGTGCGAGGCGATCGCTGGCCTCGAGTAGACCGCGCGCATCGCGAGCTCCCTCGCGATCGTGAAGGCGGCGACCGCGTCGTGGTCGAGGCTCCAGTCCTCGGCGAACTGGTCGAGGTTCCGCACGACGACCAGCGCGTGGCTCGCGTCGGGCCAGGGGAGCGGGAACGCGGAGGAGCCGAGTGCGCGCTCCGCGAGGTGGCCCGCGGTCGATCCCACCTGGAGCCCGAGGAACATCGGTCCCATGGACGAGGCGAACTTCGCGAGCATCGCGGTCGCGGCGTCGGCGTGCTCGTCGTCGAGGGCATCCGACGACGCGGGCTGGGCTGACGCCGACGCGACGAGTGGCTCCAGCCGAGGACGCCATGACGTCAGGGCCGCGACGCCCCACGCGGCGCGGGTGACGGGCTCGACGACCGCGTCGACCGCGTCGCCGGTGACCTCTGCGACGTGCAGCGACACGACGCGGGCGAGCTCCTCGAGCTTGATCCGCGCGACGGGGTCGGGGTTGTACGACTCGTGCTCATCGGCAACGACGCTCACCGCGAGGGCCTTCGCGGCATCGAACCACGCCGCGGCAGGCGTGCCGCCCATCGCCTTCAGAAGGTCGCCGAGGAGGCCCTCGAACCCGTTCGACGGGCCGGTCATGGCGCCGAGCCTACGGGGAGGCGGCGAGGGTCACGTCGACGGCCCGGACCGTGCCGTCGTGCACCACGGTGAGCACGAGCAGTTGTCCGGGCGAGCTCGTGTAGAGGATCGAGCCGATGTCGGCCATGGTCCGGACGAGCATCGAGTCGATGGCCACGATCGTGTCGCCCGGACGGACCACGCCCCAGGCCGCACCCCGATAGGCCACCTTCACGACGTGGGCGCCACCGGTCAGGGCCGCCGTGCCCTCGAGCTGGAGCCAGCCGTGCCCTGCGGAGTTGCCGAGCACGATGCGCTGGGCGAGCAACTCGAGGAACGTCGCGGGCACGAACGTGCGCGAGCCGAGCGCGGGGACCGAGGCCGCGACCGCGCGGCCCTGGCCGTTGAGCACCACGGTGCCGGCGATGTCGCCGACCAGCGACGAGCCTTGGGTCACGGCGATCTGGGAGTGCCCGACCGTCGTCGCGGTCTCACCTGAGCTGACGTACGCCGCGGCGTACTCGAACTGCATGGGCGTGACGACGCCTCGGACCGCGGCGAGCGCGGTGAGCGTGAGCGGCGCGCCGTCCGTCGAGACCGCCGGTGCCAGCGGCGCGATGGGCGTGCTCGGCTCGGTGGTCGGCAGGCGCAGCACCGTGACCCCGAGGAGCCGATCGGTCCCCACGACACTGAGCGGCATCGCGTGCTGGCCGACGCGCACGCCCACGACCGACGCACCCGAGGGGATCGGCGTGGTGGTGACGGCGAGGTCACCGGGGGGCAAGACGAGTGCGGTCGCGGTCCCGAGGTGCTGACCCTCGTAGATCACGAGCGCGAGCAGCGAGTTCGCGGCCGGCCCGTCAGGAGCGGGCACCGCCGAGAGCGTCGTGGCGATGCGGGGGCCGACGGACGCGCCGGCCGGCTGCGAGGCGCTCGGTGCCGCGAGGAACACGCCACCCATGGCGAGGAGCGCGGACGCGGTCGCGGCGACGAGGACCTGGAATCGGCGCGACCCGAGCGCTCGACCGGGCGGCAAGGCCGCCTGGTCGAAGGAGCCCGGCAGCTCGGAGGGGTGGACCCACGGGCGCTCGGACGGCGCTGGGGCACCCACGGACCGGTGGCTGCCGCGCATCTCGAGGAAGTAGCGGAGGCGCCGGAACACCCGTACAAGGGTAGCGAGGCAGGCTGCCCGCCGGAGGTCGCCCCTACCATCTGGGCCGTGGCGCCAACCCTCGCGATCGACGTGGGCACATCCATGACGAGGGTCGCCACCGAGACCGAGGGGCTCGTCCTCGCTGAGCCGACCGTCGTCGCGATCGACACCCGGGACGGCTCGGTCGTGGCCCTCGGGCATGACGCCGTCGAGCTCGTCGGCCGCACGCCGCGCCACGTCGTGGCGTTCCGACCCATGCACAAGGGCGCCACAACTGACTTCGACGTCGCGGCGCGACTCCTCCACGGAGTCCTCGAGCGGTGCGGCATGGGGCGCTTCTCGCGCCCGCGGGTGCTGCTCACGGTGCCTGCCGCGGCCACCGCGATCGAACGACGAGCGCTGCGACAGGCCGCTCGCCGTGCGGGCGCCGCGCACGCGCACCTCCTCGAGGCGCCGATAGCTGCGGCGATCGGGCTCGGGCTGCCGATCCACGACCCCGTGGCGAGCTCGGTGGCGGTCGCTGGTGCCGGCACCACGGAAGTCGCCGTCGTATCGCTCGGCGGCATCGTCTCGCTGGCATCGATCCGCATCGGCGGGGACGACCTCGACGCGGACGTCGCCGCGTGGGTCCGACAGCACGCCGACGCGGTGATCACCGGCACGACCGCGGAGGCACTGAAGATGTCGATAGGGACCGCCTCCGAGCATGCCCGGCCGAGGCAGGCCGAGGTGCCCGCGCGACGTACGACTGACGGCGCGCCCTTCACGCTCGTCGTCTCTGGCGACGACGTGCAACGCGCGATCGCCGATCACGTCCACCAGATCGTCCGCGCCTCGTCGGACTGCCTTGCTGACGCGCCGCCCGATCTCGCCCAGGACGTGTTGGTGCACGGCATGCACGTCGTGGGCGGCGGCTCGATGCTCGACGGCTTCGTCGAGCAGTTGTCCGAGCGCACCGAGGTGCCGGTGCGCACGTGCGAGGCGCCGGCAGAGGCCGTCGTGCTCGGCGCCGGCCGGTGTCTCGAGGACCTCGGTCGGCTCTCGCAGCTGTTCGCGTCCGCGGAGCGCTAGCTGCCCGAGTCGTCTCGCGACGCGTCGAGCAGCGCCTCGGCTGCCTGGCGCACCTGCCAGTCCTTGTCTTCGAGCCCCCGGGCGAGTGCGGACTCGACGAGTGGACCGTTGAACGCCGCCAGCGCGACGACGGCGCGACGCCGTATCGCAGGCTTGTCGTCGAGCGCGGACAGGATCGCGTCGAGCCCGTCGTCGTCGCCGATGCTCCCGAGGGCGGCGACCGCCGCCTCGCGGCATCTCGCGTCGTCGTGGGTGACCGCGACCGCGGAGAGTGCGGCGACGGCGCCACGGGCTTGGACCTCCCCGAGCGCATCAGCCGCTGCGACCACGACGAGGTCGTCGGCATCGCTCAGCCTCGAGATCAGCGCGCCGAGAACCCGGACGCTGTGACGCGGGTGGCGTGCCTCCAGCTGGCACGCCCGCTGGCGCACGACAGGCGAGTCGTCCATGATCCCCTTGACCCGCAGCGCGACGGAGTGCGTGCCCAGGCGAGATGCCGCACCGAGTGCCCTCGCACGGACCATCGGATCGGGGCTCGAGAGGCCCGCTGCCACGTCTCGATGGCCCTGCGCGAAGCCCGCAAGCACGACCTTTCGTGCTCCGCTGGCTACGGTGTCGGCATCGTCGGGCATCGCAACAGTGAACCACCGCGCCGCGGCCGCGCGCGCGTTGCGGGCCTCTCGATTCTCGTCGTGATCATCGGGCTGGTCATCTGGTCGAACAAGCACCTGTCAAACGAGTTCGCGCTCACCCCGGGGCTCGCCCAGCCGGTCGGGCCGCTGATCACGGTCTCGGACCACCCGCACAGCTCGCAGCGACAGACGATCCTGCTCACCGACGTCTACCTCACGCAGCTCACCACGTGGCAATGGCTCATCGACCAGATCCACCCGCCGGCGCACGAGGAGTTCGTCAGCTTGACACAGCTGACGGGTGGCGACGTGCCGGCATCGCAGCTCACGGCTAACGCCTATCTCCAAATGTTCGACTCACAGAACTTCGCAAAGGTCGCGGCAATGCGTGCCCTCGGCTTGCACGTCGGGGGGATCCCCATCGGAGCAACGGTGAACGAGATCGCGAGCGACTCGCCTGCGGCTTCTGTGCTGTCGGTCGGCGATCGAGTCGTGGCGGCACAAGGCAAGCCGATTCGCAACGAGTGTGACCTGGTGCGAGCCGCGTCCCGTGTCGGTCCCGGTCAGCGGCTCTCGCTCATGGTGCAGCACGTCAGAATCTCTGACACCGGCGTCTTCGGCCGCTACATGCCGCCGAAGAGCGTCGAGGTCCAGGTCGCAAGCGTGCCGGCCGGCGCCGGGCCAACGGGATGTCCGGGGAACCCGTCGCTGGTCGTTTCGAACCCGCTCGGAATGTTCCTCGAGGATGCAACGCAGTGGCACTTCCCGGTCAGCGTGTCCATCAACACCGCCAGAATTGGCGGTCCCTCCGCCGGTCTCGCAATGACGCTTGGGATCATCGACGCGCTGTCGAAGACCTCGATCACCGGGACGCTCAAGATCGCAGCCACGGGCGCGATCGACCCGTACGGCAACGTCCTGGACGTCGGTGGCGTCGCCGAGAAGACCATCGCGGTCGAGAACGCGGGCGCGACGGTGTTCCTGGTCCCGACGCAAGAGTTCGGTGTCGCTCGCTCGGCGGCGTCAGGCGGGCTCAAGGTGATCGAGGTGGCCACGATTGGTCAGGCGCTCCGCGCGATCGAGCGCCTGTCGGGCGTCAAGCCCGAGCCGATCTCTGGGTGATCCAGCAGCCGGTCCTCGGCGGCCCGACGTCGTAGGCTCGCCTACACATGGAAGACAGGACAACCATCTCGTCTTCGCGGATCGCCTCGGCCGACGTCGCCCGCGCGACATTTACCCCCTCTCGCCGGGGCTACGACCCGCGGGAGGTGCGCTCCTACCTCGAGCAGGTGGCGCGCGAGCTGGCGGGAGCCGAGCGTCGGATCGCCGAGCTCCGCGAGCACGTCGCGGACGCCGAGCGACTCGCCCAGCACCCCGTCATCGACGAGGCCACCCTGGCAAGCGCGCTCGGCACGCAGAGCGCGGCCATCCTCCGCAGCGCGCACGAGGAGGCACAGCGCGTCGTCACCGCGGCCCAGGCCCGGGGCAGCGAGCTGCTGGGCGAGGCCCAGGACCGCGCGGCGGCGCTCATCGTCGAAGCGCAGTCGCACGCCTCGTCCACCGTCTCTGAGGCTGAGCACGCCGCCGAGTCGATCGAGGCCGACGCCCGCGGGGCTGCCGAGCCAGTCGTCGACACCGCGAAGATCAACAGCGAGGCGCTGATCGACCGCGCGCGCGAGCAGGGACGGACGATCGTCGACGAGTCCCAGGAGACGAGGCGCAAGGTGCTCGCCGATCTGCTCGTGCGACGAAAGGCGCTGCACATACAAGTCGAGCAGCTGCGCGTGGCTCGCGACTCGCTGGTCTCCTCGGTCCAGGGCTTGCGCACGACCGTCGACACCGCGCTCGCGGCGCTCGAGGGTTCCGACGACCGCGCGCGCAAGGCCGCGATCGACCTGCTCAAGTCCCGTCCGACGCCGCCGTCGGTGGGGGAGGAGGGCTTGGCGCCCCCAGCGTCCGAGCACCCGTCGGGCTCGGCTCCGACCGACGCCGAGGTCGAGGACCCCGACGCTGTCGAGGAGATCTTCGCCAAGCTGCGCAAGTCATCGCTCGAGGAGCGGGGCACTGACGAGATCCGCGCGACCTCGAGGGCCTCAGTCCGGCCCGACACGCCCATAGGAGCGATCCTGCAGCGTCGAGACGAGATGGTCGGAGGGCCGCGCGAGGGGCTGGTCCGGAAGGTGAAGCGCGCCCTTCAAGACGACCAGAACGCCGCGCTGGAGCGGGTTCGGGGCATCGAGGGCGCAGGAGTCGCCGAACGCCTCGAAAAAGAGCGCGACCAGCGAGACCGCTACGCGCTCGCGTCGGTCGAGCCCCTGCGCGAGGCCGCGAACGCCGGGCGCTCGTTCGCGGCGAGCGAGGGCGGGGTGGTCGGGCCCGAGGTCGACGACGGCGTGCTCGCCGGGCTCGCCGAGGACCTCGCCGCGACGCTCGTCACCGCGCTTCGAAAGCGCATGACGAACGACAGCGGCAAGGACGGCACGGTGCGCGTGACCGCGGCATACCGCGACTGGCGCGGCGCGCGCACCGAGCGCCTCTGTGCGGACCTGGCGCTCCGTGCGTTCCACGAGGGCGTCGCCGCGGCCGCGGTCGGCCGCGCCACCCGCTTCGTCGTCGCGCCCGCGGAACCGCCCTGCGAGCAGTGCACCTCTGTCGGCGCGAGCCACGGGATGGGCGCGCCGACGAGGCTCCCGCCGCTGCATGCGGGATGCCGGTGCACCGTGCTCCCCGCGTAGAGCACGACGTCGAGAACGCGGCACCCTAGGCTCGGGCGGTGCGAAGTTCCGCTGACATGTCCCCTCGGGGGCGGTCACGTCGTCGGATCGTCGTCGTCGTGGTGCTCGCGGTCCTCGTCATCGTCGCGTTCTCGCTGAGGACGTTCGCCTCGATCTTCACCGACTCGCTGTGGTACTCGTCGATCTCGTCTCGCTCGGCCACCATTTCGACGAACGAGCACCAGGTCTTCACGACGATGCTCGAGACCAAGGTCGGGCTCTTCCTCACCTTCGGACTTCTCTTCTTCCTCGCCATGTGGGCCAATCTCTTGCTGTGCAATCGCCTCGGTCCCTCCGAGCTCTTCCTCGATGCGCCCGAGGACGAGCTCGTCCGCAGGTTCCAGGGCGCGGTCCGGCCCTATTCGGGGCGCCTCTACGCGCTGCTCGCATTCGTTTTTGCACTGATCGCCGCATCAAGCGCAACCGGGCAGTGGACCAACTACCTGCTCTTCACCCACGCCAAGAACTTCGGGCAGCGCGACCCCGTCTTCAACTACGACTATGGCAAGTACATCTTCCAGCTCCCGTTCCTGACTTTCGTCGTCGACTGGGTGCTCGCCTCCCTGTTCGCGATGATCCTGGTCTCGGTCGTGTTCCACTACCTGAACGGGGGCATTCGGGCGGCTCGCGTGACGCCCAGGGTCAGCCCCGCCGTGAAAGTGCACCTGTCGGTCCTGGTCGCGCTGCTCGCCGTGGCGAAGGCCGCGGGGTATCTGATCGCCCGGTGGCACATGTTGACCTCGACGACGAACGGCGTGGTCGAGGGCCCGGGCTACACGGACGTGCACGCGAGGATCCCCGCCCTGACGCTGCTCTTCTGGCTGTGCCTCTTCGCCGCGGTGATCCTCCTTGTCAACATCCGCCAGCGCGGCTGGACGCTCCCGGTGATCGCCGTCGGGTTGTGGGCGTTCGTCGCGCTCGCGATCGGCGTGATCTATCCGGCGGCGTTGCAGGCGTTCAAGGTGACGCCCGCCCAGAGCTCGCTCGAGCTGCCCTATGTGCTGCGCAACATCGACGCGACGCGTGCCGCGTTCGACCTGAACAAGATCACGATCAAGACGTTCGCGCCGGTCACCGACACGCCGGTGCTCGCCCAGCCCGGGGTCGCCCAGTCACTCCTCGACATCCGCCAATGGGATCCGGCGAACTCGGTGGCGGAGAGCACGTTCCAGGCGAGCCAGGCGATCCGGAACTACTACCAGATCTCCCCGCTCGGCGAAGACCGCTACATGATGAACGGGAAGCTCACCCCCGTGATCGAGGGGCTTCGCGAGCTCAATCCCTCCGGTCTTGCAAACCAGTCATGGGTGAACCAGCACCTCCAGTACACCCACGGCATCGGCATCGTCATGGCGCCCTCCAACCGGAACGCGACGAACCAGCAACCGGTCTATTCCGAGTCCAATATCCCGCCGTTGTCCACGCTCGGGTTCCCAAAGGTGAACGAGCCGGGCGTGTACTTCGGGCTCACCCAGAACGGCTACGTCGTCGCCGACACCAAGCAGCAGGAGCTCAACTACGGGATCGGGAACACGTCAAGCTTCCAGGACTATGCCGGTTCTGGCATCACCGGCATCAAACTGAACGGCTTCTTCACCAAGGCGATGTTCGCGATCCGACTTGGCGACTTCAACCTGTTCCTGTCGAACCTCATCACGTCAAACTCACGGCTCATTCTCGTGCGCAACGTCGTGCAGATCGCCCAGAGGGCCGCGCCGTTCCTCTCGATTGACGCGCATCCTTACGCGACGATCGTCGGCGGCCACCTCGACTGGGTTCTCGACGGCTACACGACTACGGACCAGTACCCCTACTCGCAGAACGCGAACTCCCAGCTCGTGCCGAGCGACAACGGGCTGCCGTCGTCGTACAACTACGTGCGCAACTCGGTGAAGATCGTCATCGACGCCTACACGGGGAAGGTCACGCTCTACGACATCACGACGAAGCAGAACCCCGACCCGATCCTCCAAGCCTGGGAGTCGGTGTTCCCCGGACTCTTCACGCCGATGAGCGACATGACCGCTGAGCTGCGTCAGCACCTCAAGTACCCCGAGGACATCTTCTCGATACAGTCTGCGATCTTTGGGCGATACCACCTCACGACGCCGTCGCAGTTCTACGCGAACACCAACGGGTGGAGCCTCTCGCCGACGTTCGGGGCGGGACCACCACCGAGCACGATCAAGCTCATCACCCAGGTGGACAACAAGGGGATCCCGGTGAGCCAGACGGCGGACCGGATGGATCCGCTGTACCAGGTCTACGCCCCACCGGGCTCCTCGATCCCTCAGTACACCCTGACCGATGCCTATGTCTCGGCAGCGGGGACTGGCACGTCGTCGTCGGCGAATTCCGGCGTGGTCAACCTCACGGCCTTCGACGTCGCGATGTCGGATCCGAACGACTACGGCCAGATCACCGTCTATCGTCCGCGATCCGCTGCGCCGATCGACGGACCCCTGCTCGCCGAGGAAAGGATGGTCAACTACAAGCCGGCGAGCAGCGCGATCTCGTTGCTGAACACGAACGGCTCCTCGGTCATCCTCGGCAACGTGCTGATGGTCCCCATCAGCGGTTCCATCCTCTACGTTCTGCCTGTGTATGTGACGTCCACGGTGGCGAACGTCCCCAGACTCGAAGAGTTCATCACCCGTTACAACCAGAGCACGGCCTTCGAGCCGACCCTCGGCCAGGCGTTGACCAGGGTCCTTGGGTCGGGGGGCTCGACGAGCAGTCCGGGGACCAAGGGACTGACGATCGCACAGCTGCTGTCACACGCCCAGACCAGCTACACGAATGCCCAGACGGCGTTGCGCCACGGCGACTTCGTCGCCTACCAGCACGATCTTGCCCAGGAGAATGCCGACATAGCCAAGGCGCTCTCACTGCTGTCCGGTGGGTCCCCGACAAGGCACGCGAAGAACACGCCGGCGACCAAGACGTAGGCACCATGTTGTTGCCCCGCGAACCGGTTGGTAGGGTGTCGGTCACACGACGCGGGGTGGAGCAGTNNGCAGTTCAGAGCCCCTCCCACAGGAGGGGCTCTTCTGCCTTCCAGGGAGCAATCCCTACTTTCATACCTACTTTCGATGTGAAGTGTGAAGTCCCGCCACATGCTTTCCACGCCCACCCGTGGCTCCACCACGCGCTTGACACCTTCAAGACGCGGCTCCAAGACCTGGGCGACACTGGCTCCGGGACCTGCTTGACACTTCGTTCCCCAGAGGGTCTGCGCAACGGGAGCGGCAGCTACTCCTCCGGAAGGTACGTGAACAGCATCATCTGTGTGGCGTACGCGACGAGTGTGCCTGCTTCGTCCCAGAGCGTGCTTTCCGCCGATGCCCATCCGTTGCCCGCCCAGCGAGCACGATCGTGAGCCAGAACCCACTCGGTGCGAAGCGGCTCGAAGAGGTGCACGGTCAGATCGGCGCTCGGAGCAAACCATCGAGGACCCTGGTGTCCGATTTGTTCGTCGATGCACCCAGGCATCCGGTCGGCCAAGGTGATCACGCCGAGGGGATCGAGCGACCCATCAATCAATCGGGGCGGATCGTCGAATCGGAGCCACGTCGCGACGTCGGAGCTTCCTGGTTCGTGCTCCTCCCACGGCGGACGGCCGAGGGCCGCTTTGCCCTCGACCTGATTCCAGAACGGGAGCGGTTCGAATGGTGTGACGCCCGCGGGCAGCGGATCCCGGTACGAGCGGCACGCCGAGGAAGGGGGCACCTCGGGCGGCGTCACATCGACGAAGGTCGGCCCTCGGCGCGACGACCCGAACACGGCGACGACTGTTGCGCCCGCGGCCGCGGCCTCGTTGTGGATCGTGGACACAACCTGGGTGGCCGTGCGACCTCGCCGCAGCACGGTGACGTCGATCTCGAGGGTCCCGGCGGACACCTGGCCGGCGAACACGGTCGTGCAGGTCCGCAGCAGGTGACCGGATTGTCCGACTTCGGCCGCGGCTGCACGCAAAGCCAGTGACGCAACCACCCCGCCCTGTGGGGCGGCGACGACATCCCAGCTGTGGTCCAACTCGCCGCGGTACTTGCCGCCTCCAGCCGAGTGCACGGTCACGTCGTCAGCGAAGCTGCCCATGCGATGGAGCATGCTCGCGCGACAGGCCGGCGGGCAAGTGGACCAGTGAGGCGGGATCATTCGCACTGACGCCTCCGGCTAGTGTCGAGCGATCGGGCGCGACGTGGTTACGGGGTACTGCTGGCCACAATCAGTGCGCGCTGGCGAGCACGTCGGGCTGCACCTGTCGTCTTCCGCTGGGCGACCCGCGCGCGTAGAGGTGGCGCGGATCGGTGCGCGACGAGAGGTCGTGTTCAGCTCAGAATCCGTCGCGGCCGACGAGCACGAGACGCCGACGGATGCCTCATCAAAGGGGTGCGGTTGGCCCGTCGCGCTCACGCTGGACGTTGATCCGTCTTGGCGCTCGGGCTACTACGAGGTCGTCCTGGAGATCGTCGTTGAAGGAAAAGTGCGGCGCGACCACGCGTTCTTCGTAGTGCGTCCCTCGTCTGACACACGCATCGTGCTCGCGTTGGCGACGAACACGTGGAACGCCTACAACGACTTCGGCGGACCGAACCTGTACACCGGCGGCACCCACGTCAGCATGCAGCGCCCGATGGCGCCGGGCTACCTGTACAAGCCGCCGGGCAAGGGTCGGCGCGTGACGGGGACGGGCGCGCCCGATCCGCAGAACGCCGCGCATGTTGGCTACATCCAGCTCAACCACCTCTCGGGCTACGCCGGGTCCGCCGGTTGGCCGGACTGGGAGCTGCCGTTCATTGAGTGGGCCGAGCGCGAGGGGTTCGAGATCGGCGTGTGCACGAACGCCGATCTGGAGGAGCACCCCGAGGTGCTGGACGGAGCACGCCTGTATCTCTCGGTCGGTCACGACGAGTACTGGTCTCGCGGCATGCGCGACACGGTCGAGGCATTCATTGCTCGGGGCGGCAATGCGGCGTTCTTCTCGGGGAACACCTCGTTGTGGCAGGTGCGCATCGAGGGCGCGGATCACGACGTGATGGTCGGGTACAAGGGCTTCTTCAAGAGCGACCCGCTGATGGGAACCGACCGCGAGCCCGAGGTGACCACGTTCTATTCCGACGTCGTCGTCGGTCGTCCCGAGAACCACATGACCGGCGTCACGTTCACCCGCGGCGGCTACCACCGCATCGGCCGCAACGTGACCGCTGGCCTCGGCGGCTACACCGTCCACCGCCCAGGCCACTGGATCTTCGACGGCACCGGGCTCGGCTACGGCGACGTGCTCGGTGCTGGCGCGACGGTCGTCGGCTACGAGTGCGACGGGTGCGCGTTCACCTACCGCGACGGTCTGCCGTATCCGACCGGCGAGGACGGCACGCCGTCGACCTTCGAGATCCTCGGTACGTGTCCGACTCAGCACTTCACGCACGAGACGTCGCCCCGTCCTCCTAAGCCGGGCGAGCCGAGCGAGCTGGAGTACATCGCGTCGCGAGTNNTGACCTCGGGCTCGACGGACTGGGCGCACGGGCTGGCAGGGCGAGACCCGCAGATCGAACAGATCACCCGCAACGTGCTGACCCGGTTGGGGTAGCGCGGCGCCGCGGACCCCACCACAACCTGGCGATCAGGGTGCTACCCGTGATCACCGTCTAGAGACCGCCGAAACGCGACCAGCCCGATCCACGTGGCTCAGCTTCTCGAGGATGCGAGGTACCTCATCAGTCGACAGCCTCCCATCGGAGAAGCCGTGTGATCACGGCTACGTGCAGCGACCTCGCTCAGACTCGACGCGTCACGTGCCATTCAGAACCTTCGCCCACGCCTGAACGCCAGTACCTCTTGGTCTGAAGTTGGGAAGTTGCAGGCATGAATTGACGAGCAGAGACGCTCGGGGGCTGGTGCCACGAGCACGCCAGCGGCTGCGAGCGCCGGTCGTTGCGAACGGGAACAGTCGGCGTGCTGGCGTCGAACTAACTTTGGCGCCCGTGGCGACCGAGGGGGCACCGACCGCATCCAGTGACCCGGCGGCGTCATCGCCTCAGGCGGTCGTCGAGCACGCCAGCGCTGCCGCTGCCAGCCTCGTGCTCGAGCGCGTGTCCGTCCAATTCGGAGGCCTTCACGCGCTCTCGGATGTCTCCTTCCAGGTGAACAGCGGCGAGATCGTGGGTCTGATCGGGCCGAACGGGGCGGGCAAGACAACGGTCTTCAACGTGATCTGCGGATTCGTGAAGCCGACGGCGGGCCACGTGCAGTTCCCGATGGCCAAGTCGTGGAAGAAGGAAACCCTCGCGATCAGGATCGTTCTCTGGCTCCCCAGGGCGATCGGCAGGCGATCGTCCTTGGCACGACGTCTGGGACATCGGTTCACGCAGGCTGGTCGCGCAATCGCCACATTCGTTCGTCGGGTCCTGAGGATCGTCCGCGTGCGGGTCCCTGAGAAGAACAGGCACCTTCGACCGAGTCAGCTCGCCCGTGCCGGCGTGTCGAGGACGCTGCAAGGGGTGGGACTCTTCCCGCACCTGACGGTGCTCGAGAACGTCATGGCAGGCGGCCAGACCCGTCCGCACGGCGGCTTCTTCACCAGCCTGTTCGCATTACCGCAGGGGGTCCGGGCGGATCGCGTGCTTCGAGACGAGGCGCTCAGCCAGCTGGACCGACTTGGCGTTGCCTCGTTCGCACCGAGGATGCCCGGGGAGATCCCCTATGGCGTCGCAAAGAAGGTGGCGGTCGCACGCGCGCTCATGTGCCGACCGAGCCTCCTGCTGCTGGACGAGCCCGCCTCGGGGCTCGACGAGTCCGAGCTCGAGGAGTTTGCAGCCCACATCGTCGAGCTCCGCAGCGACATGGCGGTGCTGCTCGTCGAGCACAACATGGGCTTTGTGATGCCGCTCGTCGACCGCCTCGTGGTGCTCGACTTCGGCGAGGTGATCGCGACCGGTCGTCCGAGCGACGTGCAGCAAGATCCTGCGGTGATCGAGGCGTACCTCGGAGTCCAGCAGTGATCCGTGTGACGGGCCTGTCGGTCTCCTATGGCGCCGTGCACGCCCTACGCGACGTCTCCTTCGAGGCAGCTACCGGGTCGGTCACGGCAGTGATCGGCGCGAACGGCGCTGGCAAGACGACTCTGCTTCGAGCGATCAGCGCGCTGGTTCGCCCGACGGCCGGCGAGATCGATCTCGATGGGACGCGGCTCGTCGGGAAGAGCACTGAGAACATCGCCAGGCTGGGAGTAGGGCACGTCCCGGAGGGGCGCGGCGTTATCGAGGAGTTCACGATCGAGGAAAATCTCCGTCTTGGCGCACTTCACGGCAACGAGAGCTTCTCGGTTGGACTTGCCGACCAGTTCGAGTTGTTCCCAGTGCTCGAAGAGCGGCGCAAGCAACACGCGGGGACGCTCTCGGGCGGGGAGCGCCAGATGCTTGCGATGGCGCGGGCGCTCATTGCAAGGCCGTCGGTCCTCCTCCTCGACGAGCCCTCGCTCGGTCTCGCTCCGCTCGTGACGGCAGAGCTGATGAAGACCATCAAGGAGCTGTGCGAGACGCGAAAGTTGACCGTGATACTTGTTGAGCAGAACGCGATGTCCGCGTTGCGCGTGTCGGAGCATGCCGTGGTGCTCCATCTCGGACGAGTGGCTGCCGACGACCGATCTGAGGTCGTCGCGAACGACGAGAACCTTCGCCACTACTACCTCGGAATGGCGGAGTAGTGGACGCGTTCCTCGCTTCGCGCAATGTCTCCGACTTGCTCGTCGGGCTGCACTTCGGTGTCGTCATCGGGCTCGTCGCGCTCAGCCTGGTCATGATCTGGAGGGCGACGCACATCTTGAACTTCGCGCAAGGTGCGATGGCGATGTTCAGCGCGTACGTCGGCATGTCACTGCTGTCGTACAACGTGGGCTACTGGTGGTGCGTCGTCGTGGCAGTCATCGCCGGTTTGGCCTTCGGCGGGGTCACCGAGCGCGTGCTCGTCCGGCGGCTCTACGGCAAACCAGAGATCAACCCGATCGTCGTGATGGTCGGGTTCCTCGCCCTGCTGGAAGCGATCGCGTCCGCGGTCTGGGGAATGTCCGGGCGCGCGGTGCCGCTCCCGTTCTCCTTCGTCGACTGGCAGCTGAATGGACAGACCATCGCGATCTCTCCCAACGGCTTGTACCAGATCGTTGCCGCGTTGGTCGTGGCGATCCTGGTCGTGGTCCTGTTCCGATACACGAATCTCGGTCTCCAGCTCCGGGCCGCGGCGGTTGCCCCTGAGGTTTCACGGCTGCTCGGCGTGCGGGTCAGCCGCATGCTCACGCTCGGGTGGATCCTCTCGTCTGGCGTAGGCGCCGTGGCCGCCGTGATCGTCGCATCGAACTTCGGGCCGGGATTGACGCCGACGCTCATGGATGCTCCGTTCGCCATCGCCTTTATCGCGGCAGCAGTCGGTGGCCTCGAGAGCCCATGGGGCGCCCTGGTCGCGGGCGTCGCCTTCGGGATCATGCAGCAGTTCGTGATTGACTACCTCAACTCGGACTACGTATTCCTGATCGCGCTTGGTGCGCTCGTCGTCGTGCTGATGATCCGTCCTCAGGGACTGTTCACCAAGAGTGTCTCGAGGCGGGTGTGAACGCGCTCGCCGGCTTCCGTCGACGTCTCTCGGCGCTGGCTCGGGCGATCCTCAGGATCGTCCTCGTCGTGGTGAAGCCGCTCGCCAAGGCCGTCCTCGTCGTTGGGAACGCGTTCGCCGGCTTCTGGCGACGTCTCTCGGCGCTGGCTCGAGCGATCCTCAGGGCCGTCCTCGTCGTTGTGAGGCCGCTCGCCAGAGCCGTCCTCGTCGTCGTGGACCCGCTCGTCAAGGTGGCACTCGTCGTGGCGAAGCCGCTCGCCGCCTTCCGTCGCCGTCACCCAGTTCTCGCTCGGGTGATCCTCACGGTGCTTGTGGTTGCCGTGGCACTGTTCGCGACCTACTTCTTCGACCCGATCACGAACTACAACCTCGCAGCCGGTGCGGCGATGTCGATCGTGATCGTCGGTCTCTCCTTCCTGACCGGATTCTCCGGGCAGGTGTCGCTCGGCAACGGCGCGTTCATGGGCGTCGGCTGTTACGTCGCCGCCATCTGGGCGAATCACCATACGACGACGCCGATCGTCGGCTTGCTCGCCATCGCGACCCTGGCAGGTGCAGCGGTGGGCCTCCTCATCGGCCTGCCCGCTACCCGGCTTCGCGGGCCGTACCTCGCGGGCATGACACTCGCATTTGCGATCGCATTTCAGCCGCTTGAGGACCTCTTCAGCTCGTGGACCCAAGGTGGCACCGCGCTGCAGCTCCCCTTCGGCGCCGTCACCCCGCCGGGCTGGCTCGTCTCGCTGTTCAGCAAGTCGACAAGCGGCCAGACACCCAACAACATGTGGCTCGCGGACATCGCCATCGTCGTCGCGGGCGTCGCCTTCTTCTTTATGGCGAACCTCTTCCAGAGCAGAACCGGCCGTGCCATGCGCCTCGTCCGCGAAAACGAGGTGGCGGCCGAGCTCGCGGGGGTCTCATTGGCGCGAGCGAGAGTCTTGGCGTTCATGGTCGCCGCGGCGTACGCGGGCCTCGGAGGCGGCCTCACGACCCTTGTGTCTGGCTCGGTCGAACCCACGAACTTCCAGTTGAACCTCTCGATCACGATCCTGGCGGTCCTCGTGATNNGAGCCATACGAACCTCGATCCGACGGGCAGGGTCGCGACCAGCTTGAACGGAATTATCTTCGGCGCCCTCCTGATCCTGGTGATGCTGGTGGCCCCTCTCGGCATCGCGGGCTCGCTTCGGCTCGCCGTTGCCAAGCGCCTTGCACGACGTCGCTGACCCGAACGACGAAGGTCGCGCATCGTCAGTAGGATTGTCACGCAACGGAAACACTTCTCTTTGCCTTCGAAAGGAAAACACACATGTCTCGACCGCACCTGAGGAGGTTCGCAGCGCCCGCGCTGGCGGCCTCTCTCTCCATGGGAATGGCCCTCGTCGGCCTGACAACGACCGCCGCCAGCGCCGCCGGCGGCACAGGCGTCACCGCGACCTCAATCACGATCGGGGCGACCGTGCCCCTCACCGGTATCGCGTCGGTCGGCTACAGCGAGGTAGCCAAGGCTGCGGATGCCGTCTTCAAGTGGGTCAACGCCAAGGGCGGGATCAATGGCCGAAAGATCAAGTACATAATCAAGGACGACTGCTACGACGCCTGCGGCGGCACTCCGAACACCGTCACCCAGACCCAGGCGCTGCTCGCGACCCCCGGAGGGCTCTTCGCCACGGTGGGTTCGCTCGGGACCCCGACGCAGGACTCGGTGCGGAACCTGCTCAAGGCCAACGGCGTGCCCCAGCTGTTCGTCAACTCGGGCTCCACGGACTGGAACAACCCTCATGTCTATCCCAACCTGTTCGGCTGGCAGCAGAGCTACACCGTTGAGTCCAAGATCCTGGGCACCTACATCAAGGCGCACTTCCCAGGCCAGAAGGTCTGCTGGATCGGCCAGAACGACGACTTTGGCGCGGGCGGCCTGCTTGGCCTGAAGGACGTCGGCATCAACCCGGCGATCCAGCAGACGTACAGCGTCGCAGCCCTCGTCACAACGAGCGGCGGCAACTTCGCGCCGTACATGGCCAACGAGAAGGCGGCGAACTGCAAGGTCGTCTTCCTCGACACGATCCCCGGTGCGACCGGCGCGGCCCTTGGCAACGCCGAGGCGATCTCCTACGCCCCGCACTTCGTCGTGTCGTCGGTCGGCTCTGACCCGATCACGGTCAAGAAGGAGATGGGCTCGGTCCCGGACCCCGAGGCTGCAGCCCACACGATCACCTTCGCCGAGCTGCCCGCCTCCACGGACACCAACCCGTGGAACGCCTGGATGCGCCAGGTCATCAAGGCCGACCCCTCGGAGTTCCCCGGCTTCGGGAACTCGACGCCGATCGACGGCAACATGGCGTACGGCGTTGGCTGGGGCGTCGCGTTCGTTGAGGCACTTCGGGCCGAGGGCAAGACCGTCACGAGGGCGGGCTTCGTGCACACCCTGCTGACGACCGCGTTCCAGTCCCCGGCGCTCACCCCGCTCAAGTACGCGGCGACGAACCACCAGGGACTCTCAGGTGGCTACGTCGACGTCGTCTCGAGCCTGACGTCCACGACCGCCGTCGCGGGCAAGACCGTGTACGTGACCACGGGCACGAAGGCCGGCAAGGTGACCGTCACGCACCGTCTGAGCCAGACGGTCCCGAGCTGGCTCAAGTAGCCAACTAACTGCTCGTTCGACTGGCCCGCCGGGATGACCGGCGGGCCAGTCGCATTTCTGGCCCCATTGACGTCACGCAGGTGGCTTCGGCCACTACGCCGCGACTCCCCGGATCGTGAGCAGGCTTGCAACGCCCCGGGGAGCGATCGCACGTCGAGCTCCAAGGGGTGACTTCCCGCGTCCGACGACGCGCCAGGCCGATTCCCGGTGCGACACCCGACAATGATTCGTCTCGCGAGATCGAAGAACCGAGTTTTCGACGTGCCCGTTTGTAGGCTCGATCTCGCATCCGCGGCGAAGGGACCCACCATGTCACGACAGCACCTACGCAGGGCAGCAATCCTCTCGGCGACGGTGTCGCTGTGCCTCGCCGGCACGGTGACCGGACTCACCGCAGCCACCGCAGGCGCTTCCGGGACCCCGGGAGTGACGGCCACCTCGATCACCATCGGCGCGACCGTGCCACTCACCGGCATCGCCTCGGTTGGCTACAGCGAGGTCGCCAAGGCCGCCAACGCGGTCTTCAAGTACGTGGACTCAAAGGGCGGGGTCAACGGGCGCCGGATCCGCTTCGTGATCAAGGACGACTGCTACGACGCCTGCGGGGGAAACCCGAACACCGTCTCGCAGACTCAGGCGCTGATCGCGCTCCCGGTCTTCGCCACGGTGGGCTCACTTGGGACCCCGACACAGGACTCGGTGCGGAACCTGCTGAAGAAGTACGGCGTGCCGCAGCTCTTCGTCAACTCGGGCTCAGGGGACTGGAACAGCCCGCACACCTATCCCAGCCTCTTCGGGTGGCAGCCCAGCTACCAGGTCGAGTCAAAGATCCTGGGCGACTACATCAAGGCACACTTCCACGGCCAGAAGGTGTGCTTCATCGGCCAGAACGACGACTTCGGCCGAAACGGGCTCGCGGGACTCAAGGACGTCGGCGTGATCCCGGCGATCCAGCAGATGTACAGCGTCGTGGCCCTCGTGACAACTAGCGGCGGCAACTTCGCGCCCTACATGGCTGCGGAGAAGTCGGCGAGCTGCAAGGTCGTCTTCCTCGACACGATCCCGGGTGCGACCGGCGCAGCCCTCGGCAACGCCGAGGCCATTGGATTCAGCCCGCACTGGGTGATCTCGGGGGTCGGTGCCGATCCGGTGACCGTCAAGAAGGAGATGGGAGCGATCCCGGACTCCGAGCCAGGCGCCCTCACGTTCTCGTACCTCCCCGCATCGGTCCAGGCCTCGTCGTGGCACGGCTGGATGTACAAGGTCCTCGAGGCGGACCACGTCGACTTCCCGGGCTTCAAGGCGTCGACACCCCTGGACGGCAACATGGAGTACGGCATCGGCTGGGGCGTCTCGTTCGCAGAGGCGCTCAAGGCCGCGGGACGGACCTTCACGAGGGCGAGCTTCCTCAGGACGCTCACGACCACTGTCTTCCAGTCGCCCGCGATCGTGCCGCTCCAGTACTCATCGTCGAACCACCAGGGCCTCCACGGCGGCTTCGTGGCGAAGATCAAGAGCGTCACCCAGACCGAGGTCGTGGCACCCGGCACGGTGTACTCGACGGACAGCACCAAGGCAGGCAGGGTCGTCGTCACGCGCATCCTGAGCTCGGGCATCCCGACCTGGCTGCGTTGACGATCCGCTCCTAGCGCGTCGGCTCGCGTGGCCGCGTCGCGCCGTGCTCGGTCTTGCGCTGGCGGTCACCGAGCGTCGGTGCGCACAATGGAGCAGTGGGAGGCGTCCGCTCGAAGCTGAGGGACCCAACGGTTGTCGCGGTACCGTTTTACTTCGCGACGATGGCGCTCGAGGCGAGGTGGCTGCGACGCCGCGACACTGGCTCGCCGTCAGGCGACTACGAGCGCCGCGACACGCGCTCGAGCCTGCTGATGGGCACCCTCAGCCTCATCGCGCCCCTCCTTGCTCCCAAGGTCCTGCGTCCGCTCACCCCAGGACGAGGAAGGTTCGGCCGCGCCGTGCTGGTGGGCGCGATCGGCGCCGCGGCAGCGACGTCGATCGCGGACGCATTCGTTCGGCGTGCGTCGAGTCGCTCGAGACCGCCCGGATGGACCAGCGATGACACCGAGATCGCGCAGGCACGCCCAGCCGTGCCCGTCGCCCAGACGGTCGCCGGGGCCAGCGGCGTCGCGACGGTGGCGCTCGGCGGGCTCGCCGCGACGACCTCATGGGCAGCCAGGATGGCGCCAGAGCGGTTGTTCGCTCGGCGGGTGCTGCCGGACCTGGGCGCGGGCTTGCTTGCGACCGCGGGCGCCGTCGTTGCGTGGGACTTCATCTACTACTGGAACCATCGGCTCATGCACGAGAGCCGCTACATGTGGGCCATCCACGTGGTGCACCACTCCTCGGAGCACTACAACCTGTCGACCGCGCTTCGCCAACCCGTGGCCGAGGCGCTCGGCACGTTCCTGCCCTACAGCTCGCTGTGCCTGCTCGGGGTGAGCCCCGAGCTGCTCACGACGGCCCGGGGGATCAACCTGCTGTGGCAGTACTGGATCCACACCGAGGCGGTGGACTCGATGGGCCGGTCCGAGGCGGTCCTCAACACGCCGTCGCACCACCGGGTCCACCACGGGAGCCAGTCCCAGTACCTCGACCGAAACCACGGGAGCATCCTCATCGTCTGGGACCGGCTCTTCGGCACGTTCGAGCCGGAGGGCGACCGGGTCGTCTACGGGCTGACGAAGAACATCGGCTCGTTCAACCCGTTCGTCATCGTCGGCCACGAGTACGCGGAGATGGCTCGCGACGTGGCGTCGGCGAGCAGCTGGGGCGAGCGGCTCGGCTACGTCGTGCGCGGCCCGGGGTGGGCACGATCCCATCGCGCCGCCCTCGAGCAGGGCGCGAGGCTGGTGACCATGCTTGCCCCCGCTACGGCGTCGCGCTGACCCCGGCACCGCCTGCGACGTCGCGCTCGTGCGCGAGGAGCCACGACTTCATCTCGAGCCCGCCGCCGTAGCCGGTGAGCGACCCGTTCGCCCCGATGACGCGGTGGCACGGGACGAACAAGGCGATCGGGTTGCGGTTGTTCGCGAGCCCGACGGCACGCGTCGCCTTGGGGTTGCCCACCGCAGTCGCGACGTCGCGGTACGACGCGGTGGTCCCGTAGTCGATCTCTTGGAGCGCCCGCCACACGGCGAGCTGGAACGGGGTGCCCGTGGGGGCGAGCTCGAGGTCGAAGCCGCGCCGCGTGCCGGCGAAGTACTCGTCCAGCTG
>PLCI01000021.1 GCA_003135595.1 Acidimicrobiaceae bacterium
TCCTTGTACTCCTGGCGGATCGACGCGATGAGGTCCTCCTGGCGGACACCGCGGCCCTCCTTGGCGATCTCGCGCTTGACCGCGAGCTTCTTCGCGCGGCGCACGATGTTCTCGATCATCGCCCCCGAGGAGAAGTCCTTGAAGTACAGGACCTCCTTGTCGCCGTTCTGGTACGTGACCTCCAAGAACCGGTTGGAGTCGTCGTCTCGGTACATCTCGTCGACGGTCTGCTCGATCATCGCCTGGCACGCCTTTTCGGGGTCGCCGCCGCCGAGCTCGGCCACGGTCCCCGCGTCGAGCGGGACCTGGGTCGTGAGGTAGCGCGANNTCGCGCAGCGTCTCCACACCGTCGATCTCGGCCAGGAGCTGGGGGACGATCGTCGACTCCATGTCCGAGCTGATGCCCGTCCCGCGCGTGCGGAAGAGCGAGTCCATCTCGTCGAAGAAGACGATGACGGGCACGCCCTCCTCGGCCTTCTCGCGGGCGCGCTCGAACACGAGCCGGATCTGGCGCTCGGTCTCCCCCACGTACTTGTTCAGCAGCTCGGGGCCCTTGATGTTCAGGAAGTAGCTGCGGACGTTCGCGTTGCCCGTGAGGGCCGCCACCTTCTTCGCGAGCGAGTTCGCGACCGCCTTGGCGATCAGGGTCTTGCCGCACCCCGGCGGGCCGTAGAGCAAGATGCCCTTGGGGGCGGGCAGCGAGTACTCGGCGAACAGAGCGCGGTGGACGTAGGGGAGCTCCACGGCGTCGGTGATCGCCTCGATCTGGACGTCGAGGCCTCCGACGTCGTCATAGGTGATGTCGGGGACCTCTTCTAAGACGAGCTCTTCGACCTGCTGGCGGGGCAGCTTTTCGACGAGGAGCCCGGATCGCAGGTCCATGAGCACCGCGTCGCCGGCGCGCATCTTCACGTCGCGCAGCGAGTCGGCGATCTCGGCCACGCGCTCCTCGTCCCCGCGCCCGTAGATGAGCGCACGACGCCCGTCTTCGAGGACCTCCTTCAGGGTCACGACCTCGCCGGAGCGCTCGGGTTCCCTCGCCTCGATGACGTTCAGCGACTCGTTGAGCACGACCTCGTCGCCACGGAGCAGCTGGGCGGGGTCGAGGTTCGGGTGCAGCGCGACTCGCATCTTGCGACCCGAGGCGAACACGTCGACGGAGCCGTCCGGGTTGATCCCGAGGAAGGTGCCGTACGCCGCAGGCGGCTGGGTGAGCTTCTCGACCTCCTCTCGCAGCAGGGCCAGCTGCTCTTTGGCCTGCTGGAGCGTGTAGGTCAGCTTCTCGTTCTGGGAGACCGCCTGCTGGAGCTGCCCGCGGGTCTCCAAGAGGCGCTCTTCGAGCGCCTCGACGCGAGCGGAGTGCTCATCGGGGCGACGTCGGCTCGGGACCAACTCGTCGTGCAGCGCCGAGCGCCTTGGCGCGTCGTCGCGGACGGCGTCGGCTGCCGTGTCGTCGTTGCCAGGCGACTCCATGCATCCTCCTCGTCTCATGGCCACCATATCGGGCCACACACGGGATAGCAGGCACGTAGGGGTGCGTCGTCAACACCGGTACAATCGTGGGACTCGGCGGTAAACGAGGACCACGAAGGGTGCGCGATGAAGGTGTGGATCGACCAGGACCTGTGCACCGGCGACGGGCTCTGTGAGGAGATCTGCCCCGACGTGTTCACCCTGCTCGACGACGGCCTCGCCTACGTGAAGGATGGCGCCGCCATCCAGAACGACCCAGGCGGGGCCACCGGCATGGTCTCGGTGAAGACCGAGCTCGAAGACGCCGTGGTCGAGGCTGCCGAGGAGTGCCCCGGGGAGTGCATCTTCATCGAACGGGACTGACCCGCGGGACTTACGCCCCGGTCAGCCTTCGTGCCGTCGTCAGGAACCCGGTGTGCGCGACCATTCGGTGGTCCGGGCGCACGGAGCGGTCCTCGATGTGCCAGGTGCGACGGAAGAGCTCCGAGGACTCCTGGAGCCCCCACGGCCCGTCGCGGAGCGCACCCCGCAGCTGGGCGGTCTGGTTGATCGTGGGCAGGTAGGCGAGCAGGATGCCGCCNNAGCCCCCGCTCGTCGATGCCCTGGGTGACGTCGCGGATCTGGATGTCGTAGTCCACCTGGTCGCCGAGGATGTCGACCACGTTCTCTCTCGCGCGCTGCGCGAACTCCTCGCGCAGCTCGTAGCCGATGACCGTCGCGCCGGCCCGCAGCAGCGTCATCGAGAGCGCCCCGGACCCGACGCCGGCCTCGAGGACGCGCATCCCCGGGCCGATGTCCGCGGCGAGCAGGATCGCGCCGAGGTCCTTGGGATAGATCACCTGTGCGCCCCTCGGCATCTTCAAGACGACGTCGGCCAGCGTCGGTCGCAGCGCGATGAAGCTGCGCCCGGTGGTGCCCTCGATCGTGGCACCCTCTTGGGCACCGATCAGGTCGTCGTGCGCGACGAGCCCCGAGTGGGTGTGAAACGACGCCCCCTCGCGAAGCCGGACGAGGTAGTGGCGCTCCTTCGCGTCGATGAGCAGCACTCGCTCCCCCGCGTGGAGCGGCCCGGCGTGCTCGAGCACTCAGCGGTCCTGGTCGCGGACCGCGATCGTGACCTCGTGGCCGCGCTTCACGCGGACTTGGCGAACCTCGTCGCCTTCGCGAAGGCAGCGACGCATCGCGTACGCCGCGACGCCGATCACCATCCAGAGGATCGACCGCTCGGCGCCGGCGCGACGCAGGCTCTTGCGGATGAGCCGAGTGAGCTGGCGCTCGAGCACTCAGCGGCTCCTGATCTCGATGATCGAGGAGCGCCGCCGACCCTTGCGGCGCCCGAGGAGGAAGGCGAAGACCATGGCGAGGAACCCGAGCGCGCCGGCTGCGCCCGCGGTCACCCCGGCGTACTGGCGGGCGGCCTGCTCGCCCTCGCCGAACAGGTCGCGCAGCGAGGCCTCGACCTGAGAGCGCTCGACGTGCGCGCGCGATGTCATGACGCCTCCTTCGCGGCGGGGGGCCGGCGCTTGCGGGCAGGTCCCGTGACGATGCGAGCCACCGTGGCGGCGGCCACGATCGCGGCGACGACGATGACGATGACGTACGGGATCCATGAGAGGTTGCCGTTGAACGCTCCGGTCTCGCCCTGGAGGAGCCGGAGCAGCGCGATGAGCAGCATGAGCGTGCCGATGCCGATGAAGAGCGAGCCGATCACCCCCGCGGCGACGTAGCGGCCGAGCTGGCGCAGCGGGTCGACCGTCTCTTGGACGAGATAGGTGCGCACGAGCGTCGTGGCGTCCTGGGTGCGGCCGCGCAGGCGGGCCGGCACCGTCTTGGTCAACCTCGTCCACATCTTTGGCATCGCACCTCCCCGGCGGGATCCTACTGACGGTCCTTCAGCAGGTACGTCGAGCTCGCCCGGGCCACGAGCCTGCCCTCGTCGCTCGTGACCGACGCCTCCACGAAGGCCGTGCGCGTGCCCCCCGAGACGACGACCGCCTCGCAGCGGAGCGTCGCGCCGCGCCGGACCGCGCCGAGGAAGCTGACCTTCATCTCGGCGTTCGCGACCGAGATCCTGCGTCCTGCGGCGAAGGTCACCGCGGCCGCGCCCATTGACGAGTCGCACAGCGCGGCGAGGAAGCCACCCTGCATGATCCCGGCGGGGTTCTCGAAGCGCTCGTCGGCGGTCATCTGCCACACGCTGCGGCCGGGCGTCGACTTGTCGAGGCACTCGAGCCCGAGTGTGAGGTCACAGTTGGGCGGCACCTGCAGACGGGCGTCGGGCACGTGCGCGACCCTATAAGAATCCGCTTCCGTGGGATTGGTCGATAGGGTGCACGACGTCATGACGCGCGCTTACGACGACGCCGCTGCGACATGGGAGGACAAGGCGGTCGCCGTCGTCCGGGGCCTCGCGATGGACGCGCCGGCGGCCGCGAAGAACGGGCACTCGGGCACCGCGATGGCGCTCGCGCCGCTCGGCGTGGCGCTCTTCTCGAGAGTCCTGCGACACGACCCAGCTGATCCCAAGTGGCCGGACCGCGACCGGTTCATCCTCTCGTGCGGGCACGCGTCCATACTCCTGTACTCGCTCCTGCACCTGAGCGGCTATGAGCTGTCCGTCGACGAGCTGCGCCGGTTCCGCGAGCTCGGGAGCTTGACGCCGGGCCACCCCGAGAACCGCCTCACGCCCGGCGTCGAGGTGACGACCGGGCCTCTCGGCCAGGGACTCGGGAACGCCGTCGGCATGGCCGTCGCCGAGCGCTTCTTGCGCCACACCGTGGGCCCGGAGCTCATCGACCATCGCATCTGGGTCTTCGCGAGCGACGGTGACCTGATGGAGGGCGTCAGCCACGAGGCGTCGTCGCTCGCCGGCCACCTCGGCCTCGGGCGACTCTGCGTCGTCTACGACGACAACCACATCACGATCGACGGCCCGACCAGCCTCGCGCTCAGCGACGACGCGCCGGGTCGCTTCCGCGCCTACGGCTGGGACGTCCACGAGCTGGGCGAGATGGCGAACGACCTCGACGGGCTCACCGACGCGCTGCGCGCCGCAAGCGAGGACACGGGACGCCCGACGCTGCTCGTCCTCCGCTCGCACATCGGCTACCCGTCGCCGAACATGACCGACACCAAGACGGCGCACGGCACGCCGTTCAGCGCCGAGGAGATCGCCGCGACCAAGCAGCTCCTCGGGCTACCCGTCGACGAGGCGTTCTTCGTCCCCGACGACGTCCGCCAGGCGTTCATCGCGTCGCTCGAGCCGCAGCGCGACGCGCGCGCGGCGTGGTCCACCCGACGAGGCTCGAACCCGACTGGTGCCGCGACACTCGATCGCCTGCTCGCGGGGGCCGCGGGCGCCCCGCCGAGGGCGACGCCCGCGACGTTCGACGCCGGCACGAGCCTGGCGACGAGGCGCGCGGCGAACACGCTCCTCATCGAAGCGTCCGACCGCTACGAGGGACTGATCTCGGGGGCTGCGGACCTCACCGAGAACACCGGCGCCGAGCTGCCCGACGCCGAGCCGCAGTCGCGCGAGCACCCGGCGGGACGACAGCTGCACTACGGCATCCGTGAGTTCGCGATGGCGACGTCGCTCACCGGCATGGCACTGCACGGCGGCGTGGTCCCCGTCGGCGCGACCTTCTTCGTGTTCTCGGACTACATGCGCAGCGCCCTGCGCCTCGCGGCGATCTCCAGGGCGCCCATGCGCCTGTTCTTCAGCCACGACTCGATCGGCGTCGGCCAGGACGGCCCGACCCACCAGCCCATCGACCAGCTGCTTTCCCTGCGGGCGATCCCCGGGCTCGACGTGGTGCGGCCCGCGGACGCCAACGAGTGCGCCGCGGTCTTCGACGCGGTGCTGTCCGTGGACGGCCCGGTGGCGCTCATCCTCTCGCGCCAGGACCTGCCGGTCCTCGAGGCCACGACCCAGCCGTTGCTCGGCACCGCGCTCGACGGCGCCTACGTGCTGGCTGAGCCCGACGGCGCCGTCGCGACGCTGCTCGCGACCGGCAGCGAGGTGCACCTGTGCCTGGAGGCCGCCGGGCAGCTCGCCGGCGAGGGCGTCGCGGTCCGCGTGGTGTCGATGCCGTGCTGGGAGTGGTTCGACGCCACGTCGTTCGACTACCAGGCACGCGTGCTCCCTGACGAGCTGCCCGTGATCTCGGTCGAGGCCGGCGTCACGCTTGGCTGGGAGCGCTACGCCGACGAGTCCATCGGCATCGATGAGTTCGGCACGAGCGCGCCGGGCGACGTCGCGCTCGAGTTCTTCGGCTTCACGGCGAAGGCGGTCGCCACGACGGTCCTGGAGGTGCTCGGCGCATGACGAAGCTCACCGATCTCTACGACATCGAGGGACAGAGCCCCTGGCTCGACAACGTGCGGCGGGACTGGCTCCGCGACGGGACCATGGCGCGCCTCATCGCCGACGGCGTGCGTGGGGTGACCTCCAACCCCACCATCTTCGCCAAGGCGATCGCCGCGACGGACGAGTACGACGAGCAGCTCGCGACGCTCCGCGACGAGACGCCCGACGAGGCGTTCGTCACGATCGCCGGCAAGGACGTCGCCGACACCGCGGCACTGCTCGCGGGCGTCCACGAGTCCTCGGGAGGGGCGGACGGCTTCGTCTCCTTCGAGGTGCCACCCACCCTCGCCTTCGACACCGAGGGCACGATCGCGGCCGCCCGCCAGGTTGCCTCGAGCTTCGCGCTGCCGAACCTCTTCGTGAAGGTGCCCGCGACCCATGCGGGCCTCGCCGCGATCACGGCGCTCATCTCGGAGGGCACGAGCGTGAACGTGACGCTCATCTTCGGCCTCGGGCGCTACGACGAGGTGATCGACGCCTACCTCGCGGGCCTCGAGTCGGCCGCGGCACAGGGCCGCGACCTGTCGTCGATCTCGTCGGTCGCGTCGTTCTTCGTCTCGCGCGTCGACACGGAGGTCGACATGCGCCTCGAGAAGCTGGGCGCGCCAGAGGCGCTTCGCGGGCGAGCAGCCGTCGCCCAGGCGGTGCTCGCCTACGAGAAGTTCACGCGTCGCTTCGCAGAGGGTCGCTTCGACGTGCTGCAGGCCAAGGGGGCCCGGCCACAGCGCCCGCTGTGGGCCTCGACGTCGACCAAGAACCCCGCGTATCCGGACCTGCTCTACGTCGACTCGCTCATCGGGCCGATGACGGTCAACACGATGCCCGACGGCACCATCAAGGACTTCTTGGACCACGGCCAGGTCGCGCGCTCCATCGACCGCGACGTCGAGGGCGCCAACGCGACCCTGGCGTCGCTGAAGGACGTCGGCGTGTCGCTCGAGGAGGTGGCAACGGTGCTCGAGCAGCAAGGCGTCGACTCGTTCGCCGACAGCTACCACCAGCTCGTCTCGATCATCGAGGGCAAGCGATCGGCCTCGTGAGCCTGCCTCGGCGCCGCGCGCCCCGAGGCGCGGTGGTGCCGGGCTCGAGGGCCGTGCGAGCCGACGGCGACGCTGGTCCGTACCATGTCGGCGTGGCGCGCCACCATTGCGGGACGCAGCCGACGTGACGACCGTTGAGGAGTTCGTCGACGCGACCGCCGCCGAGCTCGCGGCGCTGGCGAGCGAGCGACGCGACGCGCTGTTCGGAC
>PLCI01000026.1:0-10953 GCA_003135595.1 Acidimicrobiaceae bacterium
GCTGCTCGCGGCGCGCGGCGAGCGTGTCGTGGCGGTCGTTCGAAGCATCAAGGCGCTCGACGAGCTCGCGGCATCGTCGCCGAGAATCGAGGCGATCGCCGCGGACCTCTCGAGCCCCGGCGAGCGGTCGAGGATCGTCGACGCGGTCGGCGACGTCGACATCCTGGTCAACAATGCCGGGCTAGGGGCCGCGGGGCTGTTCGTCGAGGCGCCTGCTGACGTCACCAACGCGATGGTGGCGGTCAACGTCACGGCACTCACGGACCTGACGGCGCGCTGGCTGCCCGCCATGGTCGCGCACCGAAGCGGTCGGGTGCTCAACGTCGCGTCGACGGCTGCGTTCCAGCCTGGACCGAGGATGGCGGTGTACTTCGCGACCAAGGCCTACGTGCTGTCACTGACCGAGGCGCTCGCCGAGGAGCTCCGCGGCACGGGTGTCTCGGCGACGGGGTTCTGTCCGGGCGTCTTCGCGAGCGGCTTCCAGGAGGTCGCCGGCATGGAGTCCTCGCGCCTCGTGCGGAGCCGCTCGATGCCGACGTCTCGGGACATGGCGCTCGCGGCCATCAGCGCAATGGACCGCGGTGCCGTCGTGGCGGTGCCGGGCACCTTCAACAAGCTCGGTGCGTTCGCGCCGAGGCTGGCGCCGCGATCGCTCGTCCGCCGGATGGTCGCTCGAGTCCAGTCCGACATGTGAGCGCCGACATGCGCGTCGCACGCCGACGACGAGGTCCGAAGGTAGCCTCGCAAGACCGATGACGTCCCAAGAGGCACGCACGGTGCCCCCTGGGGCAGCCGGCCACGAGTCGCGGGACGAGCGTCCCGACGACGCGCCCTCGCGAATCGCACCGATCGAGCTCGCGATCCTCGCGGCACTGGTGGCCCTCGGCGCGCTCACCCGCGCGCACGGCTTCACGTCGAAGGACCTGTGGTTCGACGACGCGTGGGCCTCGGCGCCCGCACGAGTGGGGCTGGGCGCCGCCGTCCACATGGTGCTCACGGCTCCCGGGTACGGCCTCGCGCTTCGCTCGTGGATCAGGTTCGACCCCGCGACCACGTGGTTCGCGCAACTCCCGTCGTACCTCCTGGGGATCGGGGCGATCCCGGTGGTCTGGGGACTGCTCCGCCGACTGCACCTGCCCCGGTGGAGCGCGCTCGGCGCCGCGGCGTTCCTGGCGGCGGGCCCGCTCGCCGTGCAGTACTCGACGAGGGTGAAGGAGTACCCCTTCGACCTCCTGGCCGCGTGCGTGCTGCTGGTGCTGGCAGAGCGGGTGCGGGCAGCACCGTCGTCGCAGCGGCTCTGGACGCTCGCCGGCGCCTCGGTCGTCGCCTTTGCGATGTCCGCCGGCCCGGCGCCCGTGATCGCGGGCATCTGGCTCTCGGTGATCCTCTGGTACGTCGTCCGACCAGGGTCGCGGGCGGGCGTGCTGAGCGCACTGGCCGCGATGGCGGCCGGATGTGCCCTCGTGTGGGTCGTCTTCTTGCGCCAGCTGCCCGGTGTTCTCTCGTTCAACTGGCGACGCCGGGGATTCCTCGTCGACTACCGCTCGTTCTCGCTCGCGGAGCGAAGCATCACGATGATCTTCGGCGGCTTCGCGCACGCGGTCGTCGCCTACCCCGTGCCCGCCACGTTCTTCAACACCAAGCGCGGTCCCCACGCGATCTCGGTCGCTCTGCTCGGCGCTGCCCTCCTCGCGGTTGCGATCGCGGGACCGATCGTGATCGCGGCCAGGCGGCGGTGGTCGACGCCCGCGCTCCCGTCGGCGATCGCCCTGCTCGTCGCCGTGCTGCTCGCGTTCGCCGACCGAGTGCCGCTCGGCGACGGGCGCACCGACGAGGTGCTCTACCCGGCGTTCTTCGTGTGCCTGGCATCGGTGGCCGTGGCGATCGCTCCACGCCTCGCCGGAGCGACGCCGGGGGTGCTGCGATCGCGAGGGGCCCGCTCGGGCGTCGCCGCGGTGCTGCTCGCCTTGGTCATCGCCTTTGGGCTCGCCCACGAGTCGGTGTACCCGACGGTCTCCTTGCGCGGGATCGCAGCACGGCTCCCGGCGCTCGAGCGTCCCGGAGACGTCGTCTTCGTCGACACCTTCAACTCGTTCGCGTGGTGCTACTACGAGCTCTCTGCGTGCCGGTTCCTGGTGGGGGGCACGCCGATATGGCCGCAGGGCTTCCGCCCCGTCTCGACGTCGCCCACGGTGTTCATCGCATCGCACTACGGCATCCCGTTGCCCGAGCTCACCGCGGCACAGCAGCGGGCCCGACGCATCTGGTACGTCGGGTACACCTTCGGCACGTTCGACGTGGGTGCGGGTCCGTCGCGGGCTGACACGCGGGTGCCGACCTACATGACCGGCCTCTTGCTGCGCGACGGCTGGCGCCCGGCCTTCCCGTCCCCAAGCACAGAGATCCTCGGGCTCCACGCCTACGCAGTGCTCTTTGTGAAGGGAGCCTGAGCGGCGGCACCGCCGCCGGGCGGGGACGCTCGCCGTGCTCGGTCACGTGTCCGCGAGGGCGAGTGACCTATTCTGACGGCGAATCGAGCAGGGGGGCCAAGATGAAATGTGCGCAGTGTGGCGCTGAGGTCGCAGAGTCCGACACCTTCTGTGGCTCTTGTGGGAGCCCCGTCGCCGCGGCCGCGGGCGCGGCCGGGACGCCGCCGCCGCCCCCGCCGCCCGGCCAGTACGGGACGCCGCCCGGACAGTTCGCGACACCACCGGGGCAGTACCAGATGCCGCCGCCCACGGCGCCGCCCGCCGGCGCGTACGGGGCGCCCAGGTTCACGGACCCCGCCACCGGCGCGCCGCTCGCGGAATGGTGGCAGCGCGCGGTCGCGGCCATCATCGACTACTTCGTCCTGGCTATTCCCTCCTTGGTCCTCTACTTCATCCTCGGTGCCGTCTTCCAGACGACGACCGTCAACCCGTACACGGGCGGCACGTCGGTGGGGATCGCTCTGGGTGGGCTCCTATTCCTGATCCTGCTCGTGATCGCCGCGCAGATCGGGTACTACGTGTACTTCAACGGTGGCGAGAAGGGCCAGACGGTCGGCAAGATGGCGATGGGCATCGCGACTCGCGACGAGAGCGGCACAGGACCGATCGGCTACGGGCGCGCCGCGCAGCGCTGGGGCACCATCTTTGTGCTCACCATCCTGTGCTACATCCCCGTGATCATCGACTACCTCTCGCCCCTGTGGGACACCCGCCGGCAGGCATGGCACGACAAGGCGGCCCACTCCGTCGTCGTGACGACCAAGTAGCGAGCGACCCGGGCAGGCCGCGCTTGCGGCGCCGCGCAGGGTGCGACCGCCTCGGATCGGGCGGCCGACGTGGGAGTTGACGTTCGCCCCGCCACGGGAGCCGACGCCGCGGCCATCGCGCTCCTGCTCGTCGAGGGCTCGCGCGACCCGGGGGCTGAGGATCACACGTCGCCCGAGCGCTATGCGGCGGCCATCCTGCGGATCCGCGACCAGGGTGGCGAGGTGCTCGTGGCGGACGACGGCGCGCGAGTCGTGGGCGTGTGCCAGCTGCTCGACCTCGCCCACCTTCAGCACCAAGGCGGCCGCGTCGCGGAGATCGAGAGCGTCCACGTCGCTTCGGACCGCAGAGGCGAGGGGATCGGCTCNNGACGCGCACCGCTTCTACGCGGCAAATGGCTTCATCGCGTCCCACGTGGGCTTTAGGCGGCACCTCGAAGTCCGAGGGGCCTAGGGCAGTGCCGACCGTCGTTAACGGCGCCGACGCTCGTCCCTTGCACTCGCACATCTAGGAGGACGTGGTGTTCCCGCCATCTTCCTCTGGGGGGCGCAGCTGCACCGCAAGGGTCGGAGGGTCCTCCTTCGGCGGATACTCAGCCGACGAGGGCTCAACCGACGAGGGCTCAGCCGACGAAGGCTCAACCGACGAAGGCTCAACCGACGAGTCCGATGCCTCCACCGCTGCCACCGCTGTGGTCGGCGCTTCGTCGGTGGCCAGCGACGGCTCAGCGGCGAGGACCGGGACCGACGAGGTCGGCTGCTCGTCGTTCTCGTCGGAGCCATTCGTCACGGCGATCACGCCGGTCGATGGGTCAGGGGGTCGATCGGCGTCGGCTTCGGGCGCCGCGGCACTGGCGAGCGTCGCGGCGATTGCCTCCAGGCCGGCGAGTCTCAGCGCCTTCTCGCGGCGTCGTCGAAGTCGGACGGCGAGCAGCTCCCAGGGCAGAAGGAGCGTGAGCACCGCGATCAGCGCGGCCACGCCCGCCTCGGGGATCCCCGGTGGCAGGAACGTGAACGCGACGGTCGAGCGTCCCTTGGGGATGACGATCGCCTGCAGGAGCCCGCGGTCCTGGACCCTGACGTGCGCGCCGTCGACAGTCGCGCTCCAGCCGGGGAAGTACAGCTGGCTGCGCTGCAGGAGCGACGACTGCGAGCACCTCGTCACGTACGAGTCCTGGGTCTTCTGGATGATCGAGCAGCCGGGCGCGGACACGAGAGGGTGGGTCGTGTTGAGCCGCCAAACCTCGAGTTGGGCGTCGTGGTACACGAGCTTGGCGACGTGGCGCCCGCGAAACAGGTCGATGCTCGTCGGCGCGACGATGAAGCGGACGCCGTACTCCTGGTAGAGCGGGAGCTTTTGGAAGAGCAGCGCCGTGGACGAGGGGGCGTTGGGGAACGGCACGTGGACCCCCGTGAACGACGTCGGGTTCTCCCAGGGGTCGAGGTTGGCGACAACGCTCGCGAAGGCCCTCGGCACGGGCAGGTCGACAGCATCGAGCTGGCTGATGCCCACGAGGGTCCCGAAGTTGGCCGAGGGCACCCCGAACCCGAAGATCCGCGCGCCGCCCACGTTGGCGGTGAGGAACCTTTCGGCGCGCGTGTCGACGTGGACGTGCGCCGGCCACGACGACAGCGGGATAGCGAAGAGCACCGCGGCCTCGGCGACGACGATCGCTCCGGCGAGCACGCCACGGACCATCGACGGCGCGAGGGAGGCAAGCAGCAGGCCCACGATGACGGTGACCACGATGAGCTCGGAGCGATGGAACGAGGTCGGGGTGAGCGCCCTCGAGGCCGCGACCGCGTTCGAGCCGATGTACATGCCGACCAGGAGCACGCCGGCCGTGACGAGCAGTCCCGTCGAGACGGCCACGACGGACTCTGCCCTCGAGCTGGTGGCGAGGTCGCGGATTGCGAACGCGGCAAGGATGATCAGCCCAAGCTCCCAGGTCGCCGGCAGGTACCGGTACAGCACGATGTGGGTGATGAAGGGCATGGATGCCACTGCCTGGTGGATGACGGGAACGCCCACCGAGTCCGCCAGGCTGAACGCGACCCACGTCGCGATGACGATTCGCAGCCCCCGGTCGCGCTTGCCGAACAGCGAGGCGACGGCGAGTGCCATCAGCGCGAATCCGGCATAGCCACCGACTGCCCCCCAGAGGCTGAAGTTGATGGGGAACTTGCTCTGCAGCACCGTGCCGAACAGGTAGGGCGAGACCGACATCGCCATGTACGCGCCGTTCATCTTCTCGGCGGCGGCGTTGCCCGCGTGCTCGGCGACGAAGCCGAGGCGGAGGTAGTCGCCGAATGCCACCAAGACGGGCGAGGCGATCGCGATCCCCGCGGCGAAGCCCGACGACGCCTTGCGGACGTAGGCGAGGACCTTTGCACGTTCGACGGTGAAGCCACGCTGCACCGCGATGACGACGACGAAGATGAGACCGAGCGCGGCGGTCTCGATGAAGCCGGCGATGAGCGCGAACGCCGTGCCGACTGCCAGCCATCGCCAGCCGCCCCCGCGGCCCTCGGCTGCGGCGCGGCGCGCCCGCTCCAGGCCCAGGATCATGATCGGCAGGAAGCACAACGGGTTGAACGCCGCGTTCGCGATCCACGCGTAGGTGCCGTTGGTGGCGAAGAGCATGCCGCCGATCGCCGCGACGAGCGGGCTGCACCGGAACTCGCGGAGCAACCAATACGTGGCGACGCCGGCGACCACCTCCAAGGAGAGGTGGAAGACAAGGGATCCGTCGTGGAACAGATAGAGGAGCGTGAAGGGAAAGAGCCCGCCCGACTGCAGCTCGCCGATGAGGGGGGCTCCGAGGCCCTCGAAGGGGTTCCACCAGGGCAGATGGCCGTGTGCGAGCTGGGAGGCAGAGTGCGTGCCCAAGGTGTACGCCGTCGCGTACACGTTCGGGTCGGTCGTGGGGAACGCCGGCACCGACCGATACGAGAACGACCCGAAGCCTGAGTACAGCGCGAAGGGGTTGTAGCGCGACGGGTTGCGCAGGACGCCGAGCGTGATCGCGATCGGCCACAGTCCGGCGATGGAGCAGCCGAGCGCCTCCTTCCAGCGCGCGTAGCGCCTCGGCATCAGGTCAGCCTCACCGGATGCTCTGCGAGCCAGCTCGCCGTCGGATCAGCTGCTGGCGACAGCACCCACGCGCGCGGGACCGACGACCGACGCGACGGTGGCTCGGAGGCGGGTGCGTCGCATCGAGCGCTCAACTCGCAGGCGTGAACGTGCAGGGGAGGTGCTTGATGCCGTTCACGAAGTTCGACCGCAGCCGGATCGGCTCGGACGTGGCCGCAAGGTCTGGCAGGCGGCGGAACAGCTCACGGTGGATGACCTTGATCTCTCGGCGCGCGAGGTGGGCGCCGAGGCAGAAGTGCGGGCCGGCCGCGCCGAAGCCGAGGTGCGGGTTCGGGTCCCGGGTGACGTCGAACCGGTACGGGTCGTCGAAGACCTCGGCGTCGCGGTTGGCCGAGTTGTAGAAGAGCAGCACTCGGTCGCCAGCCTCCAGCTCGGTGCCCGAGAGCGTCGTCGGCTCGCTTACCGTGCGTCGCATCCAGATCACCGGGGACGCCCACCGGACGATCTCGTCGACCGCCGTCGCGGCCCGTCCCTCGAAGTCGGCCTGCCAGAGGTCCTTTTGGGCCGGGAACTGGGTGAACGCCCAAGCCGCGTGGGCGATCGCGGTCCGAGTCGTCTCGTTCCCCGCGGTCACGAGCAGGATGAAGAAGCTCGCGAGCTCCTGGTGCGTGAGCGCGTCGCCCTCGATCTCTGAGTTGACAAGCGCCGACGTGATGTCGTCGCCGGGGTGCCTGATCCGGTCGGCCCCGAGCTCTTCCATCATGGAGGTGAGCGTCGCGCCGGCCTCCATGATCGCGATGACCGGGTTCGCGTCACCACCGACGTACTCGGGGTCGCCCGCCGAGAGGATCGTGTTCGAGCACCGCAGCACGACGTCCTCGTCCGCACGGGGCACACCCATCATCTCGCAGATGATCCGAAGCGGGAAGGGCGCGGCGACGTCGGTCGCGAAGTCACAGCCGCCATCGCTCGCGACTTGGTCGACGACCTCTCGCGCGACCCTGTCGATCGAGTCCTCGATCGCCTGGACGCGTCGCGGGTTGAACGCGTTGGACACGATGCGGCGCAGCCGCGTATGCCGGGGGTTGTCCGTCGAGATCATCCCCGAGAAGTACTCGACCATCTCTGGGGGAAGGTCGATCAGCGAGACGGCGCCCTTGCCCGAGACGAAGGTCTCCGGATGCCGGCTCGCCGTCGTGACGTCGCGGTGCCTCGTGAGGGCGTAGTACCCGGACCCCTCTGGCAGCTCGAAGGGGAAGTCCTCGATCACGGGATCGTCGAAGTGCGGCATCGGGCGCTCGTTGCGAAGCAGCTCGAAGGCCCGCTCGCGCGTCTCCCACGGCAGGTCCCAGAACTCGAGCGAGGTGAGGTCGATCGCCTCGAGGGAAAGGGCAGTCGTCGGAGGCACGTCGGACAGAGTATCGAGAGGACCCCCGCCACCCCAGCCTTGGATGCGATCAGCGCCTCCAGACCGCCCGCTCGTGGCGATCGACCATCGACTTGGGGCGTCCGGTCGCGTGCTCGCGGCTCATGTCCCGGCCTCCAGCCTGCACGGGCTCCCGGTGCCCACGGCAGACTGTGTGCGTGGACGACCCGATCCCGACGACGACCATCACCGACGAGGAGCGCGGGGAGCGACTCGCCGCGCTGCGCGAGCTGATCGAGTTGATGCGTCCCTCGGTCCAGCAGGATGGCGGGGACCTCCTGCTCGTTGGCGCGGACGTCGAGACCGGCGTCGTCGAGGTGCAGCTCCAAGGGTCCTGCACGTCGTGCGCGATCAGCTCGTCGACGCTCGAGGGCGGGGTCGCGAGAATCCTCAGCGCTCGGCTCGACTGGGTGACCGAGGTCCGCGGGGGAGTGGACGAGTCGGCGGACCCGATCGAGGCCGCGCTGCTCGGCCGCGGAGCGTACGTCCCGAAGGGTTGAGCCAACCCCCGAACGCCACGGTGCGGCCCGCACGACCCGCCAGCTACTTAGTTATACTAAGTAATGATGACGTTCGCCGACACGTCTATGACGGTCACGAGCCTCGCTGCGCGACTGCGGGTCGCGGTGACCAGGCTCAATCGACGCCTTCGATCGAACGCGCTCGGGGGGATCTCCCCGGCGCAGGCGTCCGCGCTCTCGATGATCGAGCGGCTCGGGTCCCCGGCCCTCAACACGCTGGCGTCAGCCGAACAGGTCCGACCGCCGTCGATGACGAGGATCGTCGACGCGCTCGAGTCCGACGGCCTCGTCGAGCGCCGTGTCGACGAGGCGGATCGGCGTAGCTCCCGGGTCACGCTGACCGCGGCGGGGCGCCGCGAGCTCTCGACGATCAGGAATCGCAAGACCGCCTTTCTCGAACAGCGTCTGGCGGCGCTCTCTGAGCGAGATCGTCACGCGATCGTCCAGGTGCTCGGCATCCTCGATCGCCTCGCGGAGGATCAATGAAGTTCGTCCGACGCGTCTCGGGCAAGACCTTCCAGTCGCTGCACGTGCGAAACTTCCGGCTCTACTTCATCGGGCAGCTGATCTCGATCTCGGGCACCTGGATGCAGTCCTTTGCGCAAGGGTTCCTCGTCGTCTGGACCCTCAGGGCCCCGCCCGTCGATCTCGGGATCACGGTCGCGCTGCCGTTCTTGCCGATGCTCCTCCTCGGTCCCCTCGGCGGCGTCCTCGTCGACCGCTCCGACAAGCGCAGGGTGCTCTACTTCACGCAGTCTGGCGCGGCGCTCCTCGCACTGTCGCTCGGGATCCTCGTCTCGACCCACCACGTCTCGCTTGCTGCGATCTGGACGCTGGCGGCGCTCCTCGGGGTGGTCAACCTGTTCGACAATCCCGCACGCCAGTCCTTCGTCCAAGAGATGGTCGGCAAGGACCTCCTGCCCAACGCCGTCTCGCTGAACAGCGCGCTCATCAACATGGGCCGCGTCGTCGGCCCGGCCATCGGCGGCGCCCTCCTCTTCGTCGGCATCGCGACGTGCTTCTACGTGAACGCCGCCTCCTATGTCGCGCTCATCGTGGCGCTCGTGCTGATGCGAACGAGGGACATCACGAGGATCCGAACCGTCACCAGGGCACGCGGACAGGTCCGTCAGGGGCTGCACTACGCGTTCGCCAACCGTGAGATCAGAGAGGTGCTCACGTCGGTCACCATCGTCGGGCTCTTCGCCTTCAACTTCACCGTGACGCTGCCGCTGCTCGCGATCCGGGTCCTGCACGGCACCTCGGTCGACTACTCGCTCATTACGTGCTCGATGGGGCTTGGCGGGCTGCTCGGCGGCCTCTACGTGGCGCACCGATCGCGTCCCACCCGAAGGCTGCTCGGCCTCCTCGCCATGGCCTTCGGTCTCCTCATGGGCATCGTGGCCGTCGCGCCGTCGATCTGGCTGGCGTGCCTCGCGATCGTTCCGATGGGGGCAGCGTCGCTCGCGTTCGTCTCGACGGCGAACGCGACCCTGCAGCTGCACAGCGACGAGCACATGCGCGGCCGGGTCATGTCGCTCTACGCGATGGGCTTCCTCGGCACGACCCCGATCGGCGCGCTTGTGGTCGGGTCGGTGGCCGCGGCATCGAACGCGCGGGTCGCGATCGCCGTCGGCGCGTTCGCGACCGTCGTCGCGAGCGCGCTGCTCTTGGGTGCGGCTCGGGCGGGGGCGGCCGCGCTCCTGGGCGCGGCTGAAGCGGCTCCTGCCTAGGCCTTCTGGACCTTTGGTTCCTTCGGCAGCCCGAGGGCCCGCTCGCCGATGATGTTGCGCTGGATCTCCGCGGTGCCGCCCCAGATCGTCTCGGAGCGGCTGAAGAAGAAGCTCGCCTGCAGGTCGCTCACGGGGTAGTCGTCCCGCCCGCGCCGGTGCCCGGGTAGAAGTCCCTCGGCGCTGCCGCTGCCCTCGAGCACCTGGGCGCGGGTGCCCAGGACGTCCATCGCGAGCTCCATCGTCCGTCGGTGCGCCTCTGACCAGAACATCTTGTTGCAGACGCCCAGCAGCGCGGCGGTCTGGGTGCCGTTGAGGGCGTCGGTCAAGGTCCTGTAGCCGTTGATCTGCATGATCTTGATGTCGGACCACGACTGCATGACGCGGTCGCGCACGAGCGGGTCCTTGTCCTTGCCGTTCGAGCGCGCCTCGGCGACGATGGCGTCCCACTCCTTCTCGAAGCGCCGGTAGCTGGTCGTCGCCGAGCTGCCCCGCTCGAAGCCGAGCGTCGTCATCGCGACCTTCCAACCGTTGTTCACGCCGCCGACGACGTTGTCCTTCGGGCAGCGCACGTCGGTGAAGAACACCTCGTTGAACTCTGCGGAGCCGTCGACCTGGGTGATGGGCCGGGCCTCGACGCCCGGCTGGTGCATGGGCACGAGCAGGTACGAGATGCCCGCGTGCTGCGGGGCGTCGGGGTCGGTGCGGGCCATGAGGAAGATGTAGTCGGCGTGCTGCGCCTGGGTCGTCCAGACCTTCTGGCCGTTGATGACCCACTCGTCGCCGTCGAGCACGGCCTTGGTCTGCAGCGAGGCCAGGTCGCTGCCGGAGTTCGGCTCGCTGAACCCCTGGCACCAGGTGATCTCGCCACGCATGATGCCCGGGAGGAACTGCTTCTTCTGCTCTTCGGTGCCCCACTGCAGGATCGT
>PLCI01000026.1:10967-11705 GCA_003135595.1 Acidimicrobiaceae bacterium
CCGGGAGGTTCTCTTCGAGCCACGCACGGATCTCCGTGCGGAACTGCTCTGCCTCGGGTGGGTACGTGAGATCCATTACCGAATGGTAGCCATCTGCTTGGACGGTGAAATTGGGGGCAGTTTGCGCCGCCACGCACGTTGCGACGACGATGGTGCGCCAATTCCCTCGGAGGTGTCGACGACCGTGCCCAAGTCCCCACGTGACGCCGTTCGCGACGTCCGGGCGTCCTGGGCGCTCTCGAAGGCGATCGAGATCCCCGGCCGGGTCGCACCCCGACCACCAGCACCGGGTGGTCGGCGCGTCGCGTTCCTCATCTACCGGGGCAACCCGAGGTGCGGTGGCCAGGGGGTCTACACGCGCCACCTGACGCGCGAGCTCGTGGCGCTGGGTCACAGCGTGGAGGTCTTCGCCGGGCCCCCGTGGCCCGAGCTCGACGACGGCGTGGGGTTCACCGCGGTGCGGGGGCTCGACCTGTACCGGGATCCCGACCCTTTCCGGGTCCCTGCCCGAAGCGAGTTCACCTCGCTGCCCGACGTCGTCGAGTTCGCGACCATGTGCCTCGCTGGGTTCGGCGAGCCACTCGCGTACTCGCTGCGGATCGGCAAGCTGCTGGCGGCGAGGCGCGCGGACTTCGACATCGTCCACGACAACCAGTGCCTGGGCACGGGCATCCTGGCGCTGCACCGAAGCGGGTGGCCGCTCCTCGAGACGCTGCACCACCCGATCACCGTCGACCG
>PLCI01000189.1 GCA_003135595.1 Acidimicrobiaceae bacterium
AGCCAGCCCATGTACCAGTCCGGCTGGACCGCGTAGGGGATCAACGAGGCGCGGTACTGGCCGAACTGCCAGATGGGGTTGATCTGGAAGAACGCAGAGAGCAGCGCGATGGCGCCCGAGATCATGAAGAGGAACCCGGTCGTCTTCGCCATGAACACGGGGTACATCGGCGAGCCGACGACGTTGCGCTCGGTCTTGCCGGGACCGGGGAACTGGGTGTGCTTTTGGCGGACGAGCAAGAAGAGGTGCGCGCCGAGCAGGCCGACCAGCAACGCAGGCAGGATCAGCACGTGCAGCACGTAGAAGCGCGGGATGATCGACGTCCCCGGGAAGTTGCCGCCGAAGAGGAAGAACGCGAGGTACGAGCCGACGAAGGGGATCGACAAGAGGATCGAGTAGGCGATCCTGATCCCGGTCCCCGAGATCAGGTCGTCGGGCAGCGAGTACCCGAGGAAGCCGTTCAGGATCGCGAGGATCAGCATCGTGAGCCCGATCGTCCAGTTGAGCTCCCGCGGCTTGCGGAACGCGCCCGTGAAGAACACGCGCGCCATGTGCAGCACGATCGCGCCGACGAAGATGTCGCACGACCAGTGGTGCATCTGTCGCATGAGCAGGCCCCCGCGAACGGAGAACGAGAGGTTCACCGTGGACCCGAACGCCTCCGAGACGAGCTGGCCGTCGAGCGGCTTGTACGGGCCGTTGTAGATCGTGAGCGCCGAGGACGGGATGTAGTACAGGGTCAGGAAGACACCCGTCGCGAGCACGACCACGAACGAGTACAGGGCGATCTCGCCCAGCATGAACGACCAGTGGTCCGGGAAGATCTTGTCGAGGAAGGTCTTGCCGCCCTTGGCGATCCCCAGGCGCTCGTCGAGCTCCTCGACCGCCTTCCCGACGCGCCCGTAGGGACCCAGCGGCTCGCGCTCCTTCTTCGACCGGCGCGGCAGCCGCAGTCCGAGCCGGGCGGTCACGAGCGCTCCCAGTAGCCCGGGCCGACCGGCTGGTTGAAGCCGGCTGCGGCGTAGAGGTAGCCGTCGGCGTCGACGGCGAGGGGCAGCTGCGGGAGAGGGCGCGGGGCGGGGCCGAAGATGGGGATGCAGCTGTTCGTGATGTCGAACATCGACTGGTGGCACGGGCAGATGAGCAGCTTGAGCTGTCGTTCGAACAGCCCGACGGGACAGCCCGCGTGCGTGCACAGCTTGGAGTAGGCCACGAAGCCATCCGGGATCGACGTCATGTTCTTGAACACTGATGATTCCTCGTGGATGAGGATCGTCTGGTCCACGGCCTGGCCGCGATCCTGGTCCTGCCAGCCTTCGGGGAACACGGTCACGTAGCTGCCGATCGCGATCGCGTACTGGCTGATCCTGTTGCCCGACTGGTCGACGAGGTACGTGCCCGGCTTCCAGTCGGTCGTCGCGAGTGAGTTCTTTGGCAGCGGGCCGAGGGAGCGAATGAACGGGAACGCGGCGACGATCCCGAAGACGCCCATGCCGGCGCCCAGCAGGCCACCGAGGACCTTGCGCCGCTTGACCGGCGTCGCGCCACGCTCGACGAGGGCATTGGTGAACGCGTCGAGGTCCTGCTTGTCCGACTGGAGCACGTGGCGCTCCTCGACGAAGGGGCCGCGGGGCATCAGGTACTTGCCCCATGCGGTGATGCCGGTGCCGACGAGCAGCATCCCGGCGCCGAGGGAGAGCCCAAGGGACCAGGGCGCCCAGTCCTGCCAGTACGCCGCGCCGAAGGCGCAGAACGAGAGGAACCCCGTGACGAACGTGAGTGCGATGAGGCGCTCGACGAACTCGGGGTGCTTGGCGGCGGGCTGGAGGTGCGGGTCCGTCCACGACGCCGCGTCCGGGAGCGCAACGGGTGTTCGGGACGGCTCGGGCGCGGTGTCCGCCGGCGTGTCGAGGTGGTCGCTCACGACCTGTCTCCAATCCAGAATCCAACGAGCGCGAGCAGCCCGACACCTAGGGCGAGCCCGATGAACCCCTCGCCGACCGGTCCGAGCCCGCCGAGGCCGAGACCACCGGGGTTCTCGGGGTGCTGGATCTTCTCCGTCACGTACGCCACGACGTCACGAAGCTGGGAGTCGGTCATGTTGCCCGTGAAGATCGGCATGTTGCCGGGACCGGTCCGCAGCGCCTCGGCGACCTGCGTGGCGGGCACGTCGCGAAGGGACGCAGCGAACGTGCTGTAGGCGAGGGCGTCACCGTCGCCGGTGATCGTGTGGCACGCGGCGCAGTTGAGCGCGAACAGCGCGGCGCCGTCCGACAGGCTCGCGGTCGCGAGGTTCTGGACGATTGGGATCATCGGGGTGGCGGCGTAGCACCGAGGGCAGTACCTGGACTTCGTGTTGAGGAAGTCAGAGATCTCGAGTGCCTGGAGGTGGTCGAACCGCGCCGGGCGTCGCATTGGCTGCGTCGAGGGTGTGGACGCGGCGGGCATCCGTCCGGACTCGATCCAGAAGTCGTACGTCGCGGGGCCGAGCCCGAGCAGGGACGGGTAGCCGTCGTTGGGTTGCCCAGCCGGCGGCACGCCGTCTGCGTGGGGACCGTGGCACGCCGAGCAGTTCGCCTCGTAGAGCGAGTAGCCCTCGGCCCACAGCGTCGCGGCGATCGTCTTGTCCACCAGCGCTTGCGGCAGGTAGTACTTGACCGAGCTGTTGCCGTAGATCAGCAGCTGGCCGTTCTTGCCGAAGATCCTGATGGACGAGTTGGCCATGCCCGAGTTGAACTGGTCGTAGAACGGGGTCGGGCTCGGGATGATCTCTTTCACCACCTTTGGGGGCGTGCCCTTGTGCGTCGCCGCCCCCGCGGCGCCGGCGAAGGAGAACAGCCCGAGGACCACGGTGACACCGACCACGCTTGCGCCGATGACCTGACGTGCGCTCGAGTGAAGGCGGGGCGCCACGACCCCTACTTGAGGAGGAACAGGCACGAGTAGAGCCCGATCCACACGATGTCGACGAAGTGCCAGTAGTAGCTCACTGCCTGGAAGTTGGACAGCTCCCCCGAGTCGCCATGCTCGCGACCCTTCATGCGGACCGCGAGGAACGTCATGGCGACCAGGCCGAGGAAGACGTGGAGTCCGTGCAACCCCGTCGTGATGAAGAACACCGAGCCGTAGGAGTTCGTGTTCCACCTCGTGGTGACGTGGGTCCACTCGTACATCTGGTTCCCGAGGAACAGTCCGCCCAGCACGAACGTCGCCCACACCCACCGCTTCGCGCTCGCGCGCCGATCGTGCTCCTGCTGCCAGACGGCGTACTGCATGGTGAACGACGACGAGACCAGGATCAGCGTGAAGATCCCCGCCTGGAGGACGTCGAGCTTCGTGCCGGCCGGGGGCCAGACGCCGAGGTGCGCACGGATCGTGAAAAGGGCCGCGAAGAGCCCGGAGAAGAACATGACCTCCGAGCCGAGCCAGATCATGACCCCGATCGCCAGCATCGGCGGGCGGTCGTGCACGATGCGCGTGGGCTTGCTCACGCCTTCGATCGGGAGCGCTTGAGCCACGACGGTAAGGTCTAGTTGATCGCCGCTTCGACGTGCCACATTTGCGGCTGCGCCGAGGACGTCGGGCCGGAGGGAATCGGCTCGGTGCCGAGCACCGTCAATCGCCGGGTGGGTCGCGTCATCGCGACGTACAGCGTCCGCAGTCCGCGCTGCGTGGGCGTGTCTCCCGACCCCCCTCGCTGCGCGACGCGAGCCGGCTGAACCACGATCACCGAATCGAACTCGAGTCCGTTCGCGTCGCCGGCAGGCAGCACGACGAGATTCGCGGCGAGCCCCTCACCAGACGGCATTCTCGGGTCGACCGCGGCGAGCCCCGACGCGTGCAGCGAGGACATGATCGCAGCCATCTCGTCTACCGGGGCCAGGATGGCGACACGCCCAGGGGCCACCGCAGTGAGCTCGCGCGCCGAGGCCTCGACGATCTCGCGCTGCAGGACGTCTGGCGCGACGACGCGAAGGTCCGGGACCGTGCCGGTCGTGCGCACCGGGCGCGGCGGCCGCATCGACGGCTCTGCGAGCTCGAGCACCTTCGAGGCAGCGTCGAGCACCTCCTGGGGTGTCCGGTAGCTCACGGTGAGCTCGACGATCGTGGGCGGCTTTCGCGGCGCGAGGTGAGCGATGACGAGGTCCCACGTGCCCGACGCCCCCGGGGACGTCGCTTGGCCCATGTCCCCGACCACGGTCATCGACCCGGATATCGAGCGCCGGGCGATCATGCGCAGCTGCATCGCCGAGAGGTCCTGGACCTCGTCGACCACGATGTGCCCGTACGTGCGCATCGCGTCGTCGTCGCCTGTCGCGTCGGGGGTGGCGACCGACTCGTAGAGCTCGCGAACCCGGGGTGTCTGGGTGGTGCGCCGTCGAGCGGCCCTGGGCACGCCCAGGTGCGTGCGCGCCTCGTCGATGAGTGCGGCGTCGGCGGCCGTCCAGCGCACGTCGTCGAGCGACACCGAGCGTGGCCGAGCCAGGAGGTCGAGCTCGTGGTGCGAGAACAGGCCCTCCCCAGCAGCCCGGAGCAGCGGCGGGGCGCCAAGGAGATCGTGCACCAGCTCGTGGGGCGCCAGGCGCGGCCAGATGCGCCGAAGCGCCGCACGAAATTCTGGGGCGCGTCGGATCTGCTCTTCGATGTCGTCGTCCTCTTCGATCTCGGCGGACCCGTGGACCCGCACGCGGTACTGCTCAGCGAGCGTTTGCGCGAGCTCGCGCTCGACGAATCGGTGACGCTGGTTGTGCGCACCGGGGCGTCGCTTCGCGCGGGCGACGACGTCCTTGGTGAGCTGGGTGCTCATCGTGAGCATCGCGACGCCGAAAGGGACCTGCGCGGGACGCTTCAGCGATCGCTCGCGGGTGCGGACGGCACGTGCGATCATCCGCGACATTCGAGCGTCGCCCTTGAGCTCTGCGACCGTGTCGTCCTCGACTGCGCTCACCTGGATCTCCGCCACGAGCCCGGCAACGGTCGACAACGTCACGCCGGTCTCCCCGAGCGACGGCAGCACCTGTTCGATGTACCGGAGGAACAGCGGGTTCGGGCCGACGACGAGCACACCCTGTCGCTCGAGCGGAAATCGGTACGTGTAGAGGAGGTACGCCGCGCGATGCAGCGCCACGGCGGTCTTGCCGGTCCCCGGGCCCCCCTGGACGACGAGGAGTCCCGGCAGCGGCGCGCGGATGATCTCGTCCTGCTCGCG
>PLCI01000008.1:0-17953 GCA_003135595.1 Acidimicrobiaceae bacterium
GCGCCTCGTCGTGCGCCGGAATGCCCTCGGTGATGCAGACGATGAGGCCGATCCCCGCGGCCGCAGCCTCGAGGATCGCCGCGGTCGCAGCCTTCGGCGGGACGCTCACGAACGACGCCGTGGCACCGGTCTTGTCGACTGCCTCGCGCATCGAGTCGAAGATGGGAATGCCCTCGACGTCCTGTCCGCCCTTCCCGGGCGTCACCCCGCCGACGACCTTGGTCCCGTAGTCGCGGTTGCGGACGCCGTGGAAGCGCCCCTGGCCGCCCGTCAGGCCCTGGACGAGGACCTCGGTCTTCTCGTCGACGAAGATCGCCATATCAGCTCCCTGCCAGTGCCACGGCGCGAGCCGCCGCGTCGAGCATCGTCGTCTCGGCGACCAGCCGATCCGACAGGTGCGGAGCGAGCAGCGCGCGGCCGGCTGCCGCGTTGGTCCCGTCGAGCCGCAGCACGATCGGTGCCTTGATGTCCACGCGCCCGAGCGCGTCGAGGATGCCCTGGGCGACCTCGTCGACCTTCGTGATGCCGCCGAAGATGTTCACGAAGATCGACCTCACGCTGGCGTCCGCGTTGATCACCTCGAGCGCCGCGGCCATCACGTCGGCATTCGCACCACCGCCGATGTCGAGGAAGTTCGCCGCGGAGCCACCGGCCTGGTTGACGACGTCGAGCGTGCTCATCGCGAGGCCCGCGCCGTTCGCGATGATCCCGACGGTCCCTTCGAGCCCGATGTACGTGAGTCCCCGCTCCTTCGCCATCTTCTCGCGCGGGTCCTCCGTCTCGGTCGCGGCGTACTCGGCCCACTCGGGGTGGCGGAACGCCGCGTTGTCGTCGAGGGTGACCTTGGCGTCGAGCGCGTGGACGGTGCCCGTGCTCGTGAGAACCAGCGGGTTGATCTCGGCGAGGTCGCAGTCACCCTCCACGTAGCAGCGGTACAGGTCGCACAGGATCACGGCCGTCTGCTCGCGCGCGGCGGGATCGAGCGACGCCTCGGCGACCCAGCGGCGCGCGGTCCCCAAGTCGAGGCCGCGAACCGGGTCGATCGCGAGCTTCGCGATCGCGTCGGGGTTGGTCTCGGCGACGTGCTCGATCTCGACGCCGCCCTCCGCGGAGAGCATGCCGAGGTGCACCTTGTTCGCGCGGTCGAGCGTGAAGCTCGCGTAGTACTCCCGCGCGATGTCACTCGCGCGCTCCACCCAGACGCGCCGGACGACGTGGCCCTTTATGTCCATGCCGAGGATCGCGGCGGCGTGGGTGCGTGCCTCCTCGCTCGACGCGGCGCGCTTGATCCCGCCCGCCTTGCCACGGCCCCCGACCTTCACCTGGGCCTTCACGACGCAGGGGTAGCCCGCGGCGTCGGCGGCAGCGACGGCCTCGTCAACCGTCTCGGCGACCCCGCCCGGCGAGACGGGTATCCCGAATCTCGAGAAGTACTGCTTCCCTTGGTACTCGAACAGGTCCACCGGTCTCCTTGAGGTCGTCGCTAGGCCGAGGCGGGGTGCAGCGCGTCCAGGCGCTGCTCGAGCCACGAGCCGATGTCATCGAGCTGCGCCCCGGGGCCGAAGACCCGAGCCACGCCCGCGGCCTCCAGCACGTCGACGTCGGCCTCGGGGATGATGCCGCCCACGAGCAGGACGACGTCGTCGCGGCCGGCCATCGCGAGGCCCTCGATCACGCGAGGCACGAGCGTCAGGTGCGCGCCCGACAGCATCGAGAGCCCGAGCGCGTCGGCGTCTTCCTGGACGACGGCCGCGACGATCTGCTCTGGCGTCTGGTGCAGCCCCGTGTAGACCACTTCGAACCCCGCGTCGCGGAGGGCCCGCGCGATCACCTTCGCGCCGCGATCGTGGCCGTCGAGGCCGGGTTTGCCGACCACGACGCGATACGGACGGTGCACGGCGCTCGAGCATAGGCCGCCTCGGCGACACCCTCGCCTCGCGCAGACAGGCGGGTAGCGTCATTCGCATCGTGCCGCACGACGCTCCCGACGAGACAGCCTCGCAGCACGGCTCGTCCAGTCCGAAGGAGACCGCGGCCGGGCTGCTCGCCGCGATGCGTCCCCGCCAGTGGGTGAAGAACGTCCTCGTCGTCGTTGCGCCCGCGGCCGCGGGCAAGGTGTTTCACGCGCACGTCGCGGCGCGGACCGCGGTTGCCTTCGTGGCGTTCTGCCTGGTCGCCTCCGGCGTGTACCTGGTCAACGACCTGCGCGACGTCGACGCCGATCGTCGGCACCCCACCAAGCGCTCCCGGCCGATCGCGACCGGCACGGTGCCCCATGGGCTCGCGACGGGCGCCGCGGTGGTGCTCGTCTGCGCCGGCCTCGGGATCGCGGTGGGGCTCAACTGGCGCCTCGGCGTCGTCGTCGCCCTCTATGTCGCTGAGTCGATGGCGTACTCATTCGGGTGGAAGCGCCTCAGCGTCATCGAGCTGGGCCTGGTCGCCTCGGGCTTCGTGCTGCGCGCGATCGCGGGCGGCGTCGCGTCCCGTCTGCCGCTGTCGTCTTGGTTCCTCGTGGTCATCTCGTTCGGCGCGCTCTTCGTCGTGATCGGCAAGCGGCTCGCCGAGTTCCACTCGCTCGGCGACGGCGCGGTCGCGCACCGGTCGGTCCTCGAGACCTACACCCGCAGCTTCCTGCAGGCGGCGCTCATCCTGTGCGCCGGCGTCACCGTGACCGCGTACTGCCTGTGGGCGTTCACCCCCGACACGACCGGTCTCGGCGTCCATCACGCCGCGCTGTGGATCCAGCTCTCCGTCGTGCCCGTCGTGCTCGCGGTCCTCTACGTCCTCCTGCAGCTGGACGCGGGACGCGGCGGCGCACCCGAGGACCTGGTGCTCAGGGACCGGACCGTCCAGATCCTCGGTGCGTGCTGGGCGATCCTCGTCGCCGTCGGGGTCTACCGGTGACCGCGCTCACGGGTTGGGGTCGCACGCAGCCGTCCGTCGCCACGGTGGTCACCCCCGCGAACGAGCACGACGTGCTCGACATCCTCTCGCGCGCGACGAGAGGCGTCATCGCTCGCGGGCTCGGTCGCTCCTACGGCGACGCGGCCCAGGTCTCAGGTGGGATCGTCATCGACGGGCGCGGACTCGGGGGGATCGGACCGATCGACGAGTCGACGGGCGAGGTCACGGTGGGCGCGGGCACGTCGATCGAGTCGCTCCTCGCGACCTCGGTGCCGAAGGGTTGGTTCATCGCCGTCTCCCCGGGCACTCGACAGGTGACCATCGGCGGCGCGATCGCGGCGGACGTCCACGGCAAGAACCACCACCGCGACGGCGCGTTCTGCCAGCACGTCCGCTCGATGCGGCTCGTGACGCCGACGGGTGCGATGACCGTCGGCGCGGCGAATGACCCCGAGGTCTTCTGGGGGACGGCGGGCGCGATGGGGCTGACCGGCGTCGTCACCGAGGCGACGCTGGCGCTCATCCCGATCGAGACCGATCGCGTCCTCGTCGACACGGACCGCTGCAAGGACCTCGACGCGCTCATGGCCGCGATGGCGACGGGAGAGGAGGACCACCGCTACTCGGTGGCGTGGGTCGACTGCATGGCGACGGGATCGAGCCTCGGGCGCGCGGTGCTCACACGCGGTGACCACGCCCGACGCGAGCACCTCGACGCGAGAGAGCAGGGCCGGGCGATCGCTCCGTCGGCCTCGGGGCTGTTGCGCGTGCCGTGGCGCGCGCCGAGCGGGCTGCTCAACCGCGCGTCGATCCGTGCGTTCAACGAGGCGTGGTTCCGGCGGGCCCCGACGCACCGCCGCGGCGAGCCCGTGTCACTGGGGGCGTTCTTTCACCCGCTGGACTTCGTGACCGACTGGAACCTGCTCTACGGCCGCCGCGGCGTCGTGCAGTACCAGCTCGCCGTCCCGGACCGCAGCGGTGAGACCGTCCGTCGCGCGATCGAGCTCCTCGCGACCAGCGGCGTGCCCAGCTTTCTCGCCGTCCTCAAGCGATTCGGTCCGGCCGACCCCGGCTTCCTGTCGTTCCCGATCGAGGGCTGGACGCTCGCCCTCGACATGCCCGTCGGCCCCCCGCGGCTGCCCGGCGTGCTCGATCGGCTCGACGAGCTCGTCGCGGCAGACGGGGGTCGCGTCTACCTCGCGAAGGACGCGCGGCTCGATCCTCGCCACCTGCCCGCGATGTACCCCCGCCTCGACGAGCTCACCGCGCTGCGGGCCAGACTGGACCCCCACGGCGTGCTCAACTCGGACCTCGCGCGACGGCTCGGGGTATGACCGTGCGAGCGACCTGAGAGGAGCAAGGGTGCAGGACGCCTTCGGGAACCCACAGCGGATCGTCGTGCTCGGGGGCAGCTCGGACATCGCGCGCGCGATCGCCGTGCGGCTGTGCAGGGAGCGCGCCCGCACCGTCGTGCTCGCCGGTCGAAGCGAGGCGCTCCTCTCCGACGCGGCGTCAGAGCTGCGCGAGGCGGGGGCGACCGAGGTCCCCCTCGTCCGCTTCGACGCCGCCGTGCCCTCGAGCGCCGCGGCGACGGTCGAGGCATGCCTGGAGGCGGCCGGCGGCCCGGTCGACCTCGTGGTCGTCGCGGTCGGCGCGCTCGGTGACCAGGCACTCGACGAGGACGACGCGACGCGAGCGCTCGAGGTCGTGAACGCGACCTACACGTGGCCCGTCGCCGCCCTCAGCGCGCTGCGCGGCCGGCTGGTCGCCCAGGGGACGGGGCGGATCCTCGTCTGCTCGTCGGTCGCGGGCGTCCGTGTGCGCCGCGCGAACTACCTCTACGGGGGCGCCAAGGCGGGACTGGACGCGACCTGCGTCGGCATGGCCGAGTCGCTGCGCGGCACGGGCGTGGCCCTCCAGATCCTGCGGCCGGGGTTCGTGCGCTCGAAGATGACCCATGGACGGCCCGACGTGCCCTTCGCGACGGACGTCGACGCGGTCGCCGACGTCGCCGTCGCAGGCCTGTCGAGCGGCCAGCCGGTGCTGTGGAGCCCGCCGATCCTCCGCTACGTCTTCGCGGTCCTCGGGCTCCTGCCCCAGGGGGTGTGGCGGCGCCTGCCGGGCTAATGGCCATGCAACGCGCCTACGGGCCGACCTTGTACTCGTAGGGGATCGCGGCGAGGTCGCTCGTGAAGAACGCCGTGAGCAGCAGCGTGTTCACGTACTGGGAGCCTGCGGCGACGCCGTTGATGAAGAGCGTGCCCGTGACCGTCGTGCCGACGCCCGCGGTCGGCGTGATCGTGATCGGAATCGAGACCGACGCCCCCGGCGCGACGATGTCCGGGGAGATCGAGCCCCCGTTCGTCGTCGCGAGGACCGTGTCGGTGACGAGCGACGTCACCGCCGGATCGAACGCGAGCGTCTGTGCCGTCGCCGTCGTCGTCTCGGCGACCTGCGGCTCCCCTGACGGGGGATACGGGCCGAGCTCCGCCGGCACCACGCCCCAGTAGCCCGGGCTCAGCCCTCCCGGAGGCGTGAAGCTGAGCGACGCGCTCGTCGAGGTCGCGCCCCCCACGACGTAGGGCTCGGGGACCGTCGGCGAAAGGTCCGGGTCCCCGGTCTGGAACGACGCGTCGAAGGTCACGGGCACCGTGGAGCTCACCGAGATCGACGCGGACGACGTCTCGGTCGGGACGTAGAAGAGATTCGAGGCATTGGGCAGGTCCTGGGTAGCGGCGTACTGCTGGTCCACGAGCGGCAGCGTCGTCGTCGTCGTGAGCCTCGCGTCGGGCGACACGATCATCGGCGCCACGCCGGTGTTGTGGACCATGACCGCGAACTGCGCGCCCGCCTGGGGCACGGTCGCCGACGGCGAGTCCGGCAGGTTGTTCGGCATCGACACCTGGTTGAACTCGACCGACCCTGTGAACGGGACCGACGTCCTTGCCCCGGTGACGGGCTGTGCCCACTCCAGCACCAGGGTCCAGGCACCCGGCGTCGGGTTGGCCCGGTAGAGGTTGACGTAGCGGGTCACGATCTCGCCGGCGTCGTTGAGCGTGTAGTTGGAGTCGTAGGCGACGACCTCGCCGCTCGGGTCGGCGAGCGTGGCGACCAGCTGGTCGCCCGGGAGGGACGCCACGGCGGGGTTCGACGACATGCGCACGCCCACGTCGAGGTCGTGCTCGCCCACCGGCACGGTGAAGTCGTAGGTGTTGGTCTGCCCGGGCGCGCCGCCGCGGCCGTTCCCGCCGGTGAGCACGCCGCTGAAGTGCCCGCCGCCCACCCCGGTCGGGATGCGCGTCCGCAGCGTGACGGGGATCGTCGTGACGGACCCAGCGGTGTCGAGCACGATCGAGGCGGCCGAGTCACCGGGGGTCGCGGGCAGCGTCGCGGCGTACTGGACGCTCCTCGTCGCCCCCGGAGCGATCACGAACGACGAGGGCACCACGGCGCCGCTCGCCCGGTAGCGCAGCTCGGTGAAGCTCCATGGCTCTGGCCCCGTCGTGCCGGTCTCGCCGTGGTAGCCGTCCCAGACGGTGAAGAACGCGGCGGTCCAGACCCCGCTCGCGGGACGCGCGACCTCGACGTCGGCGTAGTCGCCCTGGCCCTGGGGATTGGAGTATCCCGCGAGGTCGCCGTTCGGCGCGAAGAGCGCGACGTGCACGACCGACGACTGCTGCACGAAGCGATAGCCGGCCTGCAGCTGGATGCGATCGATGCGCGCCCCCACGCGGAAGGTCGCACGCTGGTACACCTCGGTGGCGCCCGACCAGATCGAGAACCTGGGCTGGCGCGAGGACGTGAGCGGGTTGAGCGTCACGTGGCCTGCAACGACGTGGACCGGCACGAGGCCTCGTGTCGTGATCGCCACGTGCGCCACCGCCGGCCCGGTGTTGGTGACCGAGAAGGTGTTCGTGACGTGGCCAGACGGCAGGCCGGACAGGTCCACCTGCTCGGCGTCGGCGAGCAGCCCGCCTGGCGCCGGCGAGTGGGTCGAGCCCGCGATCGACAGCGCGAGGCGCACCGCCCTGCCGACGTTGAGGAGTCCGGCGCCCTGCTGGTCCGCGGGCGCGGCGATGTCCGNNTCATCAGGATCTGCTTGACGAGCTGTGGCGTCGGGAACGCGCCGTGGTGCGAGGACTCATAGGCCTGGATGACGTCGGCAGCAGCGCCCGCGGTGAGCGGCGACGACTCGCTCGTGCCGCCGGAGAGCTGCAAGCTGGCGCCACTGCAGTCCGAGTAACTCGGCTGTGCCGAGCACAGTGTCCAGTTGAGGTCCCCGGGGGCGACGAGGTCGACGGTCCTGCCGTCCTGGGCGATGCCGCCCGAGGACAACGACGAGATGTTGTTGTCGCGATAGCCGCCGCGCTCCCCCGGCAGATTGATCCCCCCGAAGGCGTCCTGCTGGTACGAGCGGAAGGTGGTTGACGCGCCGACCGAGATCACGTTGGGGTCTGATGCCGGCGAGCCGATGGTGCTCGTGATCCCCGCGTCGCCGGTGCTCACGACGACGGTCACGCCAGCGGCGACCGCGGCGTCATCGGCGGCCTTGACGATGTCGGCCGCGGTGTCGGGCATGGGGTTTGACCCGAAGGACTCGTTGACCACCTTGACGCCGTTCGCCACGGCGTAGTTGATCGCCTGGACGAAGCCTGACCCGGTCGTCGCGTTGTTCTCGGCGAAGACCTTGAGCGCGTAGACCGTCGCTCCCGGCGCCGCGCCCACGATCCTGACGTCGCAGCCCTTGGGCAGCGGATGTGAGGCGTCCACGTAGCGGCGCAGGTCGTAGACGGCGTTGCCCTGGGCCGCGATCGAGCTCGCGTCGAGGAATGCCTCGCCCCCGAACGTGGGGGCGGCGGTCCCGTCCCCGGAGAAGTCCACGTATCGCGCGATCACGCGCGTGCCCTTGCGCGATGCCGTCGACGCGTACGCGGCGTTGCGCAGGAAGTCCGCGTCGCCTACCGCCAGACCGTCGGCGAGGAACGCGACCTTGACGCCGCGGCCGATGAAGCCGAGGGTCGCCCTGGGGCTGGCATCGTTGATGTTGGCGAGCGCCTCGGGATTCAGCTGGGGGGACTTCGGCGTGCCGCACGACGCCACCTGCGCGGGCGATGTGCGCGCCGCTCGTGTAGGGCTCGTTGTCCTCGTGGCGAGCATCGGGTTCGAGGGTCCCGGGATCGTCGAGTCGTCGAGGACGGTCGAGACGAGCGGGCTCCGAGACAGGATCGCCGCTGCAGCCGCCGTCAGCGTCATCGTCATCGTGTCGGGAACCAACGTGGTGGCAATCACGGCGCCCCCGACGTCTGTCGCAAGCGACGCGACGCTCGCCTGGGCACCCCGCTCCGCCGCGCGACCGAACCCGTGGACTGCACCTCCGGACCGGAGGAAGACGAGCATCGTGGTGACCGGACCTCCGGTTGCACCCGCCGACGAGGCACGCACGGCGAACGGGAGCGACGCGAGCGCGACGGCGGCGATCACGCCGATCCGGGAACCTCGAACGAGGCGCATGCAGTCCCCTGTCTGTGGACGGCCTCGTGGCCGACGCACGAATCTATGGGACCACTCGCGCTGACGGCGAGCGCCAGCTGCGTGGCCATACAAGGGGCCGCGGCAGCCGCCGCGGCGCACTGATCAACGTGGCGTCGCCACTGAGTGATGGCCGCGACGAGCGAGGCGTCCGGCCGACGCGAGCATCGCTCGCGCCGGCCGGACTGCGCTCAGTGACTCAGGAGCCGACCGTGTACGTGTACGGGATCGCGGCCAGGTCACTCGTGAACAGGGTCGCGAAGTTCGGCGATGCGACGCCGAAGAACGTGCCCGGTGAGAAGCCGTTGACGTACAGGGTCCCGGACACGACTGTCCCGGTGCTGGTGTTCGGCGTGATCGTGATCGGGATCGTGAACGACGTACCCGCGGGCACGATGACGGTAGAAACGGGGCCCCCGGTGACCAGCGCTTCGACAGCATCAGGCACCGATGAGGTGACCGCAGCGTCGAAGGTCTTCGTCGTGGCGGTGGCCACCGTAGTCTCCGTGCCGCTGGGCTCCGGCCCGGCGAACGGACCGATCTCTGCCTGGGTCACGTACCAGGCCGTGGGGCTGACGCCGGTTGACGGCGAGTACGTGATCTCGGACAGCGTCGGTGTCTGCACCTCGGCGACGCCGGGTGCCGGGAGCGCGGGCGAGATGTCGGGGTCGCCCGCGTAGTTGCCGGTGTCGAACGTCAGCGGAATGCTGCCCGACACCTTTACGTCGAGGGAGGACGTCTCGGTTGGCACGTAGTAGTAGTTCTGCGCGTTCGGCATGGCCGCCGTCGACGGGTAGCCGAACAGGTCCTGGAGCGCCACCACTGTCGAGCCCGCGCTCCTCGCGTCTGGCGAGAGGAGCATCGGGGCGACGCCGTGGTTGTGCACGGTGACGCCGAAGGTCGCGCCGGCAACCGGCACGAGCGTCGAGGACGAGTGCGGCAGCGTGTTGGACGTGGACACCGCGTTGAACTGGACCGAGCCCGTGAACCCGACGGATGTCGCCGTGCCGGTCCCTGGCTGTGCCCAGTCCAGCACCAATGACCAGTTCCCCTTGGCAGGGTGGGACTTGTACAGGTTCAGGAACGGCGAGCAGACCTCCCCACCTGCGGTGAGGGTGTAGTTCGCGTCGTAGGCAGCGATCTGGCCCGACGGGTCGACGAGCAACCCGATGAGCTGGTCGCAGGGTACGTGCGCGTTGCCCGCGTTCGGACCCAGCGCGACCCCGACGTCGAGGTCGGTCTTGCCGGACGGCACGCTGAAGGCGTAGGTGTTCATCTGCCCTGGAGTGCCACCACGACCGTTGCCGCCGGTGAGGATGCCAGCGAAGTGTCCGCCGCCCTTGCCGATCTGGATCGTCGCGCGCAGCGTGACGGGGATCGTGGTCGTCTTGGTCGGGGTCGAGATGACGATCGAGGCGCCGGCGTCACCAGGCGTCGAGGCCAGCTTGGTCTTGTACTTGACCGTCACCGAGCCGCCTGCCGGGAGCGTGGCTGCCGAGGGCGAGACCGCGCCCAAGGTGCCGTACTTGAACGACGTCGCGGTCCACGGCACGGGGCCGGAGGAACCGACGTTGCCGGAACCGAAGCCGTCCCAGACCGTGAAGAAGCCGGCGGTCCACTTGCCAGCCGCCGGGTTCGCAACCTCGACGTCCGCGTAGTCGCCAAGCCCCTGGGGCAGCGAGTAGCCCGCGAGGTTCCCGTGCGGGTCGAAGACGGCGATGTGCACGAGCGACGTCTGGCCGACGTCCTGGTAGCCGGACTGGAACTGCAGGCGGGCGACGCCAGGCTTCACCGTGAAGGTCGCCTTCTGGTAGATCTCGCTGGCGCCAGACCAGATGATGAACTTCGGCTGGGCAGTGGAGACCGAGGGATCGAGCGTGACCGACCCGGTCGTCGGCTTGCCGATCTGGACGAGGCCCCGCGTCGAGAGCTTGACCTTGAGCTTCTTCGTGCCGGTGTTGGTCAACTTGAAGGTCTTGGAGACGTTCGAGTTCGGTGCGCCCGACAGGTTGATCTGGGAGGTGTCCGACAGGAGCCCGCCTGCGTGGTGAGCTGCCGTCGTGCCGTGGATCGAACGGGCGAGCGCGACTGCCGCGCCGATGTCGAGCAGGCCAGCACCCTGCTGGGTCGCCGGCGCGAAGACGTCCTTCGCGGTGCTCGTGAGGATGTGCTCGACGAGCGCCGGGGACGGGAACGAGCCGCCGTGGGTCTTCGCGTACGCGCCGATGACGTCGGCGGCCGCACCCGCGGTGAGGGGGGCGGACTCGCTCGTGCCGCCGAAGTTCTGGATGGTCGAGCCGCAAGCCGAGGCCGCGCAGAGCGCCCAGTTGAGGTCACCGGGGGCGACGAGGTTGACGGTCTTGCCGTTCTGGGCGAACCCGCCCGAGGACAGCGACGAGATGTTGTTGTCGATGAAGCCGCCAGCCTCGCCGGGCAGGTTGATCCCGCCGAAGGTGTCCTGCTGGTACGAGCGGAACGTGGTCGACGCGCCGACCGAGAGGACCTTCGGGTCAGTCGATGGCGAGCCGATGGTGCTCGTGATGCCGGCGTCGCCGGAGCTCACGACCACCGTCACACCCGCAGCAACAGCCGCGTCGTTAGCGATCTTGATGATGTCGTTCGACGTGTCAGGCATCGGGTTGCTACCGAAGGACTCGTTGATCACCTTCACGCCACTGGTCACCGCGTAGTTGATCGCTTGTATGAATCCGGACCCAGTCGTGAAGTTGGTCGACGCGAAGATCTTGAGGGCGACGATCGACGCGCCTGGGGCGCTGCCCACGATCTTGATGTCGCAGCCAGCCGGCAGGGGGTGCGCGGCGTTGACGTACGTCGAGAGGTCATAGGTCGAGTTGCCCTGGGCCGCGATCGACGAGGCGTCACCCCATGCCTCGGCGCCCGTGGCCCCTCCGGGGCCGTCGCCCGAGAAGTCCGTGTACGTCGTGATCACCGGAGTGCCCGTGGGCGAGCCCGCCGACGCGTAAGCCGCGTTGCGCTGCAGGTCGGGGTTGGTCGGGTCAATGCCTTCAGCAAGGTACGCGACCTTGATCCCGACACCTGTCGCGCCCTGCGCCCACGCAGCAGGCGCGTTGATGTTGCCGAGCGCCTCAGGGTTGAGCTGCGGGTGCAGGGAAGTGCCGCACGACGCGTGCGCCCTGACCAGGTGACCGCTCGCGGCGCCGGTGCGCGACGCCAGCGCCGACTTCGACAGCGTGGGTCCGGGGATCTGCGAGTTCACGAGTACGTGTGCCACGAAGGGGTTGGTCGCGAACAGGCGCGACTGCACGGCGGTCAGCTTGAGCGTCAGCGTGCTCGGCACGCTCGTGCGCGCGAGCACCGGCACGCCGAGGCGTGCGGCGAGTTGCGCGACATTCGTCTGCTCTGCGCGTGCGAGCACGTGCGCCTCGCTCGGTGAGACGAGTGCACTCGGCGAACGCAAGAAGACAATCGTGGTGACACGCGGAGCCGACGTCAGCGCATGTGACTGCGATGCGCTCGCTGCGGGAATGATCGTCGCGAGCGATACGCATGTCGCCGCGGCCAGGACACCGATCCGAACAGATCGACGGATTCGCATTGGACCCCCAGGTTGAGATGACGACCGCCCCGGCCGTGGGGCGGAATCTAAGCGAAGTATCGCGGGCGTGCACGTTGACAAAACTTCCGCTGCGCGGCCAGCGACGATTCTGGGCGTGACGGTTGTGTGACGCGACCGCCGGCTCCCGGGTGCTCGCCTCTGTCCGTGTCGCCGCTGGTTGCACGTGCGGCGGTCACGACTCGTCGAGCCGGAGCGGCGTCATCGAGAAGAGCAGCTGCTTCTCGCCGACCTCGCCGAAGCGCACGCGTCCGCGCGCTTGGTCGCCCACCCCCTCGACCGACACGACGATCCCGCTCCCCCAGCGCTCATGGATCACGCGATCGCCGGGAGCGAGGCCGAGGAGCTCTGCCCCGGTCGTTGCAGGTCGCCGAAGTGGGGGTGCGCCCCGCCCGAACGTGGTGCCCTCGTCGTCACCTCGCTCTCGTGACGCCAGCTCACCGCGCGCGACGCGCCAGAGCGGTGGCGAGACGTCAGCCAAGAGCCCCTCGGGCAGCTCGGCGAGGAACCTCGAGGGGATGCCGTGCGTGGTCGAGCCGAACAGGCTCCGGGTCCACGCGTGCGACACCGCGAGGTGGCGCCTCGCGCGCGTGACGCCCACGTAGCAGAGGCGACGCTCCTCCTCGAGCGCGAACGGGTCCTGGAGGCTCCGCATGTGCGGGAAGACTCCCTCTTCCATGCCCGTGAGGAACACCGCGTCGAACTCGAGGCCCTTGGCGATGTGCAGCGTCATGAGCGACACCCGGCCACCGGTGAGGTCCAGCTCGTCGCTGTCGGCGACGAGCGCCATGCGCTCCAAGAATCCCTCGAGCGTCTCGTACTCCGCGGCGGCGCCGGCGAGCTCGGCGAGGTTCTCACGCCGCGACCACGCCTCGTCGGTGCCCTCCGCGTCGAGGATCGCGCCGTAGCACGATCGATCGACGACCTCCTCGACGAGGACGCCGGGATTGACGTCGTCGCGCATCGCGAGGAGCGCCTCGAGCACCCCGCTCAGCTCGATCGCGCCCCGCAGCGATTTGCCGGTCAGACCCGCGTCCTCGGCGCGCCGGATCGCCTCGGCGAAGCTCACGCCCGCGCTCGCGGCGTACGCCCCGAGGCGCGTCACCGAAGTTGCGCCGATGCCGCGCTTCGGCACGTTGACGATGCGGCGAGCGGCGACCTCGTCGTAGGGGTTCGCGCACAGGCGCAGGTACGCGAGGACGTCCTTGACCTCGCGCCGGTCGTAGAACCGCGTGCCGCCGACGACCTTGTAGGGGATCTCGGCGCGGACCAGCTCGTCTTCGAGCACGCGCGACTGCGCGTTCGTGCGGTAGAAGATCGCGACGTCGCCCCAGCGCATCCCCGGGGATGCTCGAAGCCGCAGCACGCTCGAGGCGACCCAGGCGGCCTCGTCGTGCTCGTCGGTCGCTCGGTACCGGGTGATCGCGGCGCCTTGGTCGCCGTCGGTGAACAGGTGCTTGCGGTGCGTCGCGGGGTTGTTCGCGATGATCGCGTTCGCCGCGTCGAGGATCGTCTGGGTGCTGCGGAAGTTCTGCTCGAGCAGGACCATCGTCGCGTCGGGGAAGTGCTGCTCGAACTCCAGGATGTTCCGCACGTCCGCAGCGCGGAACCGGTAGATGGACTGGTCGGCGTCGCCCACGACCGCGACATTGCGGTGCTCCATCGCCAAGAGGCGGACGATCTCGTCCTGGGCCAGGTTCGTGTCCTGGTACTCGTCGACCAGGATGTGGTTGAACCGCTGCCGGTAGTGCGCGAGCACGTCCGGGCAGGTGCGGAACAGCCGCACGGTGTTGGCGAGCAGGTCGTCGAAGTCCATCGCGTTCGCCGCGACGAGCCGCCGCTCGTAGCGCTCGTAGAGCTCGGCGATGCGCCGCCGGTAGGGGTCTCCCTGCCCGAAGCCGTCGGACCCGTACGCCGCGGGTCCTTGGAGCTGGGACTTTGCCGTCGAGATCTGCGCGGCGACGGACCGGGGCGGGAGGCGGCGAAGGTCCAGCCCCATCTCTTGCATGATCAGCTCGAGGACGCGGCGCGAGTCGGTGTCGTCGTAGATGGTGAAGCCCGGCTGGAAGCCGATCCGCACCGCGTTCGCACGAAGGACGCGCAGGCATGCGGCGTGGAACGTGAGCACCCACATCCGCTCCGCGCCCGGGCCGACGAGCTCGACGACGCGCGAGCGCATCTCGTCGGCGGCCTTGTTGGTGAACGTGATCGCGAGGATCGAGAACGGCATCGCGTCGCCCGTCGCGAGCAGGTGGGCGATGCGCCTCGTGAGCACCCTCGTCTTGCCCGAGCCGGCGCCCGCGACGACGAGCAGCGGGCCGCCGCGATGCTCGACGGCGTTGCGCTGCGGTCCGGTCAGGTCGGCGACGAGCCGCGAGAGGACGGCGTCGTCGGCACGCCTCGGGGTGTGCTGCGCGCGCGCTCCGAGGTCGCTCGCCGTCACTCCCACTCGATGGTGCCCGGTGGCTTGGACGTCACGTCCAGGACCACGCGGTTCACGCCGTCGACCTCATTGATGAGGCGGCTCGAGATCCGCTCGACAAGGTCGTAGTCGAGCCTCGCCCAGTCAGCCGTCATCGCGTCGTCGCTCGTGACGGCGCGGATGACGATCGGATAGGCGTAGGTCCGGCTGTCGCCCATCACGCCGACGGTCCGCACGGCGGGGAGCACCGCGAAGCCTTGCCAGAGCCCGCGCAGCACGCCGGCCTTGCGGAGCTCGTCGACGACGACCGAGTCGGCGTCGCGCAGGATGCGGGCGCGCTCGCGGGTGACCTCGCCCACGATCCGCACCGCGAGCCCAGGACCGGGGAACGGCTGGCGCCACACGATCTCTTCTGGGAGGCCCAGCTCGGCACCGACGGCGCGGACCTCGTCTTTGAACAGGTCCCGCAGCGGCTCGACGAGCTCGAAGGCGAGATCCTCGGGCAGGCCGCCGACGTTGTGGTGGCTCTTGATGTTCGCCGCATGGCCGCTGCCCGACTCGATGACGTCGGGATAGAGCGTCCCTTGGACGAGGAAGGCGAGGGGTGACGATCCCGACGCGCTCGCGAGGTCGCGCGCGACCTCCTCGAAGAGCCGGATAAACAGCTCGCCGATGCGCTTGCGCTTCACCTCGGGATCGTGGACCCCGCTCAGCGCGTCGAAGAAGCGGTCGGCTGCCTTGACGTGCACGAGCTCGACGTGGAACTGACGCCGGAACGTGTCGTCGACCTGATCGGCCTCGCCCGCGCGCATGAGGCCGGTGTCGACGAAGACGCAGGTGAGCTGGTCCCCCACCGCCTTGTGCACGAGCGCCGCGGCAACTGCGGAGTCAACACCGCCCGACAGCGCGCACAGGACCCTGCTCGTGCCGACCTGGGCCCGGATCCTCGCGACCTGGTCCTCGATGATCGACACGTTCGTCCACGTCGGGGCGATCTCGCAGACGCGGTGCAGGAATGTGGCGAGCATCGCCTGGCCGTACTCGGTGTGGGCGACCTCGGGATGGAACTGGACCCCGAAGAGCTGGCGCTCGAGGTCCTCCATCGCGCCGATCGGGACCTGGGGCGTCGAGGCGGTCACGGCGAAGCCGTCCGGCGGGCTCGTGACGGTCGTGCCGTGGCTCATCCAAACGGTGGACCGCTCGGGCAGGCCGTCGAGCAACGCCGAGGTGCCGACGCGCGCGAGCGAGGTGCGGCCGTACTCGCCTGCCTGCGTCGACTCCACGTGCCCGCCGAGGTCCCGCGCGAGCAGCTGCGCCCCGTAGCAGATGCCAAGGATCGGAACGCCCAGTGCGTAGATCCCGCGGTCGAGCTGGGGCGCATCCGGCTCGTACACGCTCGCTGGCCCGCCCGACAAGATGAGCGCGGCGGGCCTCCCCGCGGCGACCTCGGCCGCCGTGATGGTGTGCGGGACGATCTCGGAGTACACGTGGGCCTCTCGGACCCGACGTGCGATGAGCTGTGCGTACTGCGCGCCGAAGTCGACGACGAAGACGACGTTTGTCTCGGTCAATGTCCCATGCCGACGCCCTGGGCACGCTGGAGCTGCTTGCCCTCGGTCTGCAGGCTCGGGGCGATCATGACCTCGGCCTTCTGGAACTCCTTCAGCGTCTCGTACCCGCAGGTCGCCATGGCCGTGCGGAGCGCGCCGAAGAGGTTCATGCGCCCGTCGTTCTCGTGGGCCGGTCCGAGCAGGATCTCTCGCAGCGAGCCTCGCACGCCCGTGCGAACGCGTGCGCCCCGAGGCAGCGTCGGGTGGAACGTCGCCATCCCCCAGTGGTAGCCGCGCGCGGGCGCCTCGACCGCGCTCGAGAGCGGCGAGCCGATCATGACGGCGTCCGCGCCGCAAGCGATCGCCTTGGCGACGTCGCCGCCCTTCGAGATCCCGCCGTCGGCGATCACGTGGACGTAGACGCCCGTCTCGTCGAGGTGGCGCATNNCCGATGCCGACCAGCACCCCGATCGCGCCGGTGCGCATGAGGTGCAGCGCCGCCTGGTAGCTCGCACAGCCGCCGACGATCGTCGGGATCTCGAACTCCCTAATGAACCGCTTGAGATTGAGCGGCTCGACGGTCTTCGACACGTGCTCGGCGGAGACCACGGTGCCCTGGATGACCATCAGGTCGAGCTCCGCCTCGGCGCACGCCGGGGCGAGCTGGGACGTGCGCTGCGGAGTCACCGAGGCCGCGGCGACCACGCCTGCGGCCCGGATCTCCTTGATTCGCTGGGTGACGAGCTCAAGCCGGATCGGCTCGAGGTACATCTGCTGCATCCTCGCCGTCGCCTTGTCGTCGTCCAGCTCGCGAATCTCCTCGAAGAGCGGGGTCGGGTCCTCGTACCGGGTCCACAAGCCCTCGAGGTTGAGGACGCCGGCACCGCCGAGGCGTCCCAGCTCGATCGCCGTCGCCGGGCTCACGACGCCGTCCATCGCCGCGCCGAGGAGCGGGAGATCGAACCGGAACGCGTCGAGCTCCCAGCTGATGTCGACGTCCTCGGGGTCACGGGTGCGCCGGCTCGGGACGATCGCGATGTCATCGAAGCCGTAGGCCTGGCGCCCCGACTTGTAGATTCCGATCTCGATCTCTGCCACGGCGCCTCCGGTTCGATGTCTGCGCCAGACCGACCCCGGCGATAGTCCAATCTACCCGTGTGACTGCAGCGATCTCCGTCGTTATCGTGGCGCCACGCCGACCGCGAGGCAGCACAGCTCGGTCAGGATTCGCGCCGTCGCGCCCCAGACCGTCTCGCCCTCGACCTCGAAGAAGCTGATGGGGAACAAGCCGTCGGCGCCAGGCACCCGCGGCGAGGANNAGGTGGGGGCGCTCCTCGAGCACCGCCACGTACGGTCGGATGAGCGAGCCCGACGCGAACGTGACGATCGGCCGGAGCCACGCGACGGGTCGCAGCGCGGTCGGCACGAGGCCGACCTCTTCGTGGGCCTCGCGCACGGCGGCAGCGAGCGGCATCTCGCCCGGCTCGATCCGCCCTCCGGGGAAGGCGACCTCGCCCCGATGGCGCCGAAGCGTGCTGGCTCGCCGCGTGAGCACCAGCCGCGCGGCGCCGGCCTCTTCGAAGGCAGCCACGAGCACGGCGGCGTCGACGAGGCGGTCCGCGACGTCTGCGGGCACCCCGGTGAGCTCGTCGAGAGGCTCGGGGGGGTCGATGTCCAAGGACCGGCCGGCGCCCTCGAGGGCGCCTATGAGCGTGCCGACGGACACCTGAAGGCGCTCGGGGGCCAGGTCGCGCCACGGTGCCGGCCTCCCGGGTGCCGCGTCCGGCGGCCGCGGGACAGTCGAGGCGCTCGAGGCGACCGCGTCATCGGGGCCCGGCACCAAGCGGAGCGTACCGACGCGGGACGCGACGAGGGCCGGGCATCGCTGCCCGGCCCTCGTCGCACTCGTGGTTCGCTGGGCTACATCATCCCGCCCATGCCGCCCATGCCGCC
>PLCI01000008.1:17984-18466 GCA_003135595.1 Acidimicrobiaceae bacterium
TGCAGCGCCGAGCGGGTCACCTTCGCGGGGTCGATGATGCCGATCTTGACGAGGTCCTCAAGCTGTCCGGTCATGGCGTTGAGGCCGATGTTGCCCTTCGCCGCCTCGACGCTCTCGACCATGACGGGTCCCTCGAGCCCCGCATTGTTCGCGATGTAGCGAAGCGGCGCCTCGAGCGCCATCGCCACGATCCGAGCACCGGTCGCCTCGTCGCCGTCGAGCGTCACGACGAGCTTGTTGACGTCGGCACGGCAGCGGACCAGCGCGGTGCCGCCGCCGGCGACCACGCCCTCGTCGATCGCGGCGCGCGTCGCGCTCAGCGCGTCTTCGATGCGGTGCTTCTTCTCCTTCAGCTCGACCTCGGTCGCCGCGCCCACCTTGACGACGGCGATGCCGCCGGCGAGCTTGGCGAGCCGCTCTTGGAGCTTCTCTCGGTCCCAGTCCGAGTCCGTGTCTTCGATCTCGCGCTTGATCTGGGCGAC
>PLCI01000008.1:18607-18762 GCA_003135595.1 Acidimicrobiaceae bacterium
GCCGGTCTGCATCACCTTCTCGAGCACCGGGAGCAGGTCGTGCACCGCGGAGATCTTCGTGTTGGCGATCAGGATGTGGGCGTCGTCCAGGATCGCCTCCTGCCGCTCGGGGTCCGTCACGAAGTACGGCGACAGGTAGCCCTTGTCGAACTGCA
>PLCI01000116.1:0-4080 GCA_003135595.1 Acidimicrobiaceae bacterium
CGCCGGTCATCTCGGCCTCGCCCGCTCGCCAGTCCTCCCAGGGCAGACGCTGGGGAAAGCCCTCGTCGTCGACGAGCAGTTGCGCCTTGGTGTAAATCGCGTCGGCGCGGTTGGTGAAGGAGAACTCGAACATCTTGGTCTCGGTGATCGCTTCGGTCGGGCACGCCTCCACGCACAGGTCGCAGTGGATGCAGCGAAGGTAGTTGATCTCGTAGACGTAGCCGTACCGTTCGCCGGGCGACACCGGGTGGTCCGGCGGGTTGTCGAGTCCTCGGACGTAGATGCAGTCCGCGGGGCACACGCCGGCGCACAGCTCGCAGCCGATGCACTTCTCCATGCCGTCCTCGTAGCGATTGAGCACGTGTCGGCCGTGCTGGCGCGGCTGCTTGGGGCGCTTGACCGCCGGATAGCTCCTCGTCACGCGACGGCGCGCGAGGTGACGGATCGTGAGCGAGAAGCCCTTGAAGAACGCGAGCTGCTTGCGCTCCACGTCGTCGTGCTGGATCGACTCGGAGGACGCGTCCTCGCGGGGGTCGAGGTCGCTCACGGCGCTGGCTCCCCGTCGGTGAGCCCACGGATCACCCACGGCGGCACCGGCCGCTCGGCGACCGGGTCCAAGATGGCGTCCTCGCCCAGCTCGCGCGCGTCGCCGAGCTGGAACGCGCGGGCCAAGAGGGCGGCGGCGACCAGCACGATCGCGGCGGTGACGAGGCCCCACGCGACGCCGATCTGGAAGCCGGCGATGAGCACGAGCCACCCGAAGGAGATCGGGATGAGCTGCTTCCAGCCGAGCGACATGAGCTGGTCGTAGCGGAACCTCGGCAGCGCGCCGCGGAACCAGACGTAGCAGAAGCAGAAGATCGTCGTCTTGAGCATGAACCAGATGATGGGGAACAACCAGTTGAGGTGCGCGACGTTCGGGTGCCAGCCTGCCGGGCCGCCGAAGAAGAGCGTGACCATGATCGCCGACATCGTGATCGTGTTCATGAACTCAGCCAGGAAGAACAGCGCGAAGCGGATCGAGGCGTACTCGGTGTGGAAGCCGCCCACGAGCTCGGACTCGGCCTCGACGGTGTCGAACGGCGGTCGATTCACCTCTGCGGTGATCGCGATCAGGAAGACCACGAAGGGCACGACGCCCAGGTGGATCACGTTCCAGTGCCAGATGCCCTGGGCCTGTGCGTCGACGATCCCGGTGGTGGAGAGCGTGTGCGCGACCAGCACGACCGTCGCGGTCGACAGCCCGAGGGCTGCCTCGTAGGAGATCATCTGGGCGCTCGCGCGCACCGCGCTCATGAGCGGGTACTTGGACCCGGACCCCCAGCCGGCGAGGATCACGCCGTAGACGCTGATGCCGGACATCGCGAGCAGGAGCAGGATGCCGACCGGCGGGTCGGAGACCTGGAGGTAGAACTGGTGGCCCGCGATCGTGACGAGGCCCCCGATCGGCACGATGCAGAACGTGATGAGCGCGGGGATGAGCACGAGGTAGGGCGCGAGCTTGTAGACGAAGCGGTGCGAGTCCCGCGGGACGAGATCCTCCTTGAAGAACAGCTTGATCCCGTCGGCGAGCGTCTGGAGGATGCCGAAGGGGCCCCAGCGCTGCGGGCCGATGCGGCTCTGCATGTCCGAGATCGCCTTGCGCTCGAACCAGATCATGAGCATGACCGACACCAGCAGCACGACGAAGGCGACCAGGACCTTGATCGCGACGATGAGGAGCACCGCCCAGTGCACGCCGCCGGCGAAGAGCGGGTCGCTGAGCGCGAGCAGCGAGGTCACAGCGACTCCATCCTGACCTCGGTCACGAGCTGGTCCGGGTCAATGAACCTCGTCGCGACGCGGTCCGCCTCGCCCGTCGCGTCGAGGTTGAGCCCGATGCACACGGTGCCCTTGATGACCGCTGGGTCGGCGACGGCGCGGAGCACTGCGACCGCACGAGACGAGCGGATGCGCACGTCCGCACCATCGTGCGCGCCGATCCGATCGAGGTCGTAGGGGTTCACGCGCACCGACGCCGTCTCCACGAGCGCGTGGAGGCTGGGGGACGCCTCGACGGCGGCACCACGGTCGTAGAGGCGCCGGGTCGCGACGAGGCGCAACGAGTAGGCGTCGTGGGGAGGCGCCGCGAAGGCCTCGTCGGCGCCGAGCACGTCGGTAGGTCCCAGGCTCCTCGGCGCGCCGGGCGTCGCCACGGGGTCTGCGGGCAGGCCGACGGCGCCGGCCGGGGCGCGAAGGCCGTCGAGACCCGGTGACTGCACGCCAGGGAACGCCGTGGGATCGAGGGCGCCGCGCGGCGCGGCGGCGCCCCGCCCGATCACCACCCCGTCGTCGGCTCCTCGGAGCGCGCCCGCCGTGATCCCCGCATGCGTCGAGCACGCGTTGGCGATCTCATCGGTCAGCGAGGCGACGTCGGTCTCGACATCACCGCCGCCGAGTGCGGTGATGAGCTCGGCGGCGATGTCGGTGTCGGGCCACGCCTGCCCCGGGGCGGCGAGCTTCTGGCCAAGGCGCAGGACACGACCCTCGAGGTTCGTCGTCGACCCGTCGCGCTCGTGCGCGACGGCTGCAGGCAGGACGACCGAGGCGTGCGCGAGCGAGGGACCACCGTGGCCGGTGGCCACCACCACGTCGCTCGACGCCGACAGAGCCGCCTCGGCGAGCGCCGGGTCGACCGCGTCGGCGAGCGGGTCGCAGCCAAGGAGCACGACGCAGGTCTGCGAGCCGTCCGCGAGTGCTCGCAGCTGGCCGATCGCGCCACGCCCGTCGCTCCCAGGTGCACCGCCCCAGCGTCGCGCGAACCACGCGCTCGCCGCGTCGCGCCGAACGCGACCGGGCAGGAGCCCCGGAGCGAGTCCGAGGTCGATCGCGCCCGCGACGTTGCCCCGGCGCAGCCCCACGAGGAAGCGCGCCTTGGGCAGCGCACGTGCCAGGCGCAGGATCGCCGCCTCGACCACGAGCCCGGACTCGGCCACGTTGGGGCGCCCCACCACGACGACCACGCCCGCGCCGTCAGACGACAGCGCCTCGCGCGCGAGGTCTAGCTGGAGCGCGTCGAACGACGCGCCCTCCGGGTGCGTGGCGAGGCGCCTGACCGTGTCGTCGTCCCCGAGGAGCGCCGCGACGGCGTCAGGCATGTCGCCGGGTCGCACGCCGAGCGAGGCGCGCGCGAGCCGGGACAGGCGCGTGGGGGTGGCGGCGAGCTCGACGAGCACGGTCGACTTGGCCACGGCCGCTTCGCGCAGCCGCAGGAACAGCACGGGCAGCTCGTCGTGGAGGTCGCCGGCCATGAGCAGCACGGTGCGCGCCGACGCGGCGTCGTCGATGGTTGCCCGTGGCAGTGCCGCGACGAGCACGGCGTCGAGGCCGTCGCCGAGCTGCGCGTCGACGTTGTCCGTCCGCACGACGCCCTTCAGCAGCCTCGCCCACTGGTACTGCGCCTCGTTCGTGAGCGCCGCGCCCCCGATCGCACCGACGCCGTCGGGCGACGACGCCGACGCGCGTCGGATCGCGTCCGCGGCGGCGGTGATCGCCTCGTCCCAGGTCACCTCCACGAGCTCGCCGTCGCGACGGAGCAACGGCGACGTCACCCTGCGTCGCGGGGACGTGAGTGGCAGCGACGGCTCGTCGGGCTCCTGCCCGTTTGTCGCCTCGTAGGCGAACCGGCCCTTGTCGCACAGCCAGCCGTGGTTGATCGGNNACCGAGCACGTCGTGCAGGTCGACTCGACCTGGTCGAGGTCCCAGGGCCGCGCGGTGAACCGATAGGGCGTCGCGGTCAGCGCGCCGACCGGGCAGATCTGGACCGTGTTGCCCGAGAAGTGCGAGGTGAACGGCTCGGTCGGGAACGCGGCGACCTCGACGAGCTCGCCTCGCCCGGCGAAGTCGATCTCGGCCTCGCCCGCGACCTCGGCCGCGAAGCGTGTGCAGCGGCTGCACTGGATGCAGCGCTCCCGGTCGAGGAGGACGAGGTCCGAGAGCGCGGTCGGCTTCTCGAAGTGTCGCTTCTCCTCGAGGAACCTCGTGTCGCCGGGCCCATGGGCGAGCGTCTGGTCCTGGAGCGGGCACTCGCCGCCCTTGTC
>PLCI01000116.1:4123-9952 GCA_003135595.1 Acidimicrobiaceae bacterium
CTCGGGATGTAGGTGCCGGCGCGCTCCGCGGCGGCGATGACCATCTCGCCGGGCTTGGCCGTCACCGTCCTGCCGTCGAGCGAGAACGAGACCGTGGCTACGTCGACGTCAGCCATCGGTGCAGCCCCCGTGCTCGACGTGGGCAAAGAACTCGTCCTTGCACAGGGCGATCGCCGACGTGATGGGCGACGGGATCGAGGGACCGAGCGGGCAGATGGTGGTCTGCTGGGGCGGCCACCCGAGCCCCGGGGCAATGTTGTCGCAGACGTCGAGCAACAGGTCGATGTCCTCGCGTCGGCCGCCGCCGGTCTCCAGGCGACGCAGGATCCGCTCCAGCCAGCCCGCGCCCTCGCGGCACGGTGTGCACTGGCCGCAGGACTCGCGCTGGAAGAACCTGGTGAGACGCCATGCTGCGCGCACCGCGCAGTCATTCGCGCCGATCACGATGACCGAGCCGGAGCCGAGCATCGAGCCGTGCTCGGCGACCTCGTCCTGGCCGAGCGGCACGTCGAGCAGGTCCGGCCCGAACCACGGCGACGACGCACCGCCGGGGATCACCGCCTTGATGGCGACGTCGTCGGTCGTGCCGCCTCCGAGGGCGGGGTCGAAGATCAGGTCGCGGAAGGTGTTGTGCACCATCTCGATCTCGTAGACACCCGGGCGGCGGACGCGGCCGGACAGTGCGAAGAGCCTCGTGCCCGTCGAGCGGCCCTTGCCGAGCGCTGCGAACGCGCGACCGCCGTTCAGGACGATCCACGGGATGTTCGACAGCGTCTCGACGTTGTTCACGACGGTGGGCTGGCCGTAGAGGCCGATCGCTGCCGGGTAGAAGGGCGGCTTGATCCTGGGAAAGCCCCGCTTGCCCTCGAGGGTCTCGAGCAGCGCGGTCTCGTCGCCGCAGATGTACGCGCCGGCTCCGGGATGCACGACGACGTCGAGGCTGAAGCCCGAGCCGAAGATGTCGAGACCGAGCGCGCCGTGCGCGTACGCGTCGTTGACGGCAGTCAGCACGCGCTCGAGTCCGAGGCCGAACTCGCCGCGGACGAAGATGAACGCGGCAGTCACTTGCAGTGCCCAGGCCGAGATGATCACGCCCTCGACGAGCTGGTGAGGGTCCCTCTCCATCAGCAGGCGGTCCTTGAAGGTCGCCGGTTCGGACTCGTCGCCGTTGACGACGAGGTAGGTGACCGGGTCCTTCTTCAGCATCGACCACTTTCGACCCGCGGGGAACCCCGCGCCGCCGCGTCCGAGGAGCGACGCGGCGTCGACCTCCTCGGCGACCGCTGCGGGGCTCATCGAGAGCGCACGGCGCAGCGACTCGTACCCGCCCGTCGCGAGGTACCGCGCCAGCGTGTGGCCGTCGTCCAGTCCGACCCGGGACGTGACGATCTGGGGCGCGTCGAGCTTCGCCATCAGCCCGCTGCCCGGTCGTTCGAGGTCGCCTCTGCCGCGACGCGCGCTCGCTCCGTGGCGATGACCTCGGTGGGGACGGCGAGCCCGACGGACCGACGAACCCTCGAGAGCAACCCAAAGCGAGGGATCTCGGGGATGGCGCCGGTGCGCAGCTGGTCGATCAGCGAGTCGAAAGCGTCGGGCGTCGTCGTGCGCACGAACCGGCAGTTCACCTGGACGCACGGCGCGACGTCGCAGTCGCCGAGGCACTCGCACTCCTCGAGGGTGAACGTCCCCTCCGCGGTGGTCTCCCCCACCGCGACGCCGAGCGAGCGCTCGGCGTGGGCCAGCAGCTCGAGGCCGCCCGCGAGCAGGCACGCGATGTTCGTGCAGACCCCGACGACGTAGGTCCCGACGGGCTCAAGGTGGAAGAGGTCGAAGAACGAGGCGGTGCCCCGCACCTCCGCGGGCGTCGTCTCGGTGAGCTCGGCGATCTCGACCATCGCGTTGGCACTGAGGTAGCCGTCTTGCTCCTGGGCGAGGTGGCACAAGGGCAGCGTCGCGGACCGCGCGTGCGGGTACAAGGCGACGATCCCCTCGGCGCGCAGTCGGAAGCCCGGAAGGAAGTGGCTCACCGGTCGACCTCGCCCATCACCGGGTCGATCGTCGAGATCACCGTCACCGTGTCGGACATGAGCCCGCCGCGCATCAGCAGCGGCACGGCCTGGAGGTTGACGAAGCTCGGGCCGCGGACATGGAGGCGGAACGGCTTGGACGAGTCGTCCGAGACGAGGTACATGCCGATCTCGCCCCGGGGTGACTCGATCGCGGTGTAGACCTCGCCTGCCGGGACGCGGAACCCCTCGGTGAACAGCTTGAAGTGGTGGATGAGCGCCTCCATCGAGGAATCGATGCGGCCCCGAGGCGGCGGGGTGACCTTGGCGTCCTGGGTGCGATAGTCGCCCGCCGGCATCAGATCCACGACCTGGCGAGCGATCCGGATCGACTCGCGGATCTCGTTCAGCCGGATCGCGTAGCGGTCGAAGTTGTCGCCGTAGGTGCCCACGATCACGTCGAACTCGACGTCGTCGTAGTGCAGGTACGGCATCGCACGACGCAGGTCCCACGGCACGCCGGTCGAGCGCAGGAGCGGCCCGGTGAGCCCCAGGGCGAGCGCCTCCTCGGCGGTGAGCGANNTCGATCGTGTCGCAGATGATCTCGACGTCGTCCTCCCAGCCGTCCGGGAGGTCCGCGGCGACCCCGCCGGGTCGCACGTAGTTGAGGTTCATGCGCAATCCTGCGGTCTTCTCGAAGAAGGCGAGGATCATCTCTCGCTCTCGGAGCCCGTAGATCATCATCGAGGTGGAGCCGACGTCCATGCCGTTCGTCGCCATCCAGACGAGGTGCGAGCTGATCCGGTTGAGCTCGCTCATGAGCATCCGGATCCAGATCGCGCGCTCGGGCACCGTCACGCCGACGAGGGTCTCGACGGCCATCGAGAACGCGAGCTCGTTCGTGATCGGGCTCAGGTAGTCCATGCGCGTCACGTTGGTGGCGCCCTGGACGTAGGTGAGCTGTTCGGCTGTCTTCTCCATGCCCGTGTGCAGGTAGCCGATGACCGACTTCGTCCGGAGCACGAACTCGCCGTCGAGCTCGAGCATGAGTCGCAGCACGCCGTGCGTGGAGGGGTGCTGGGGACCCATGTTGATGATCATCGTCTCGTCGCTCGGGCGCTCGACATCGATCGACGAGGGGTCGAGGACGATCCCCTCGGGCAGACGAAGGACCGCGCCGGACTCGCGCGCGAGCTCGTCGGGGGCCGTGTCGGACCGTCGGCGCATCTCCTGGCCGCGCTCGCTCGTCTCGGCGATGAGCGCGCCGCTCGACCCCACTCGGCCCACGTCGGCCGTGTCCCTCGTCCCCGCCGTCATCGTGGCCCCGGGGCGTCCTTGAACTGCACGGGCACGCGCCCCACGCCGTAGTCCTTGCGCAGCGGGTGCCCCTCCCAGTCATCGGGCATGAGGATCCTCGTCAGGTCGGGATGTCCGGTGAACACGATGCCGAAGAGGTCGTAGGCCTCCCGCTCCATCGCCTCGGTGCCGGGGTACAGCTCGAAGAGCGAGTCGACGACACAGTCGGACTCGGGCACCTGGATACGCAGCCGGGTGCGCTCCTTCTTCGAGAGGCTGAGGAGGTTGACCACAACCTCGAAGCGCTCGGGTGCGACGCCCTCGGGCAGGGACCTGCCGGGGTGGCCGAGGTAGTCGACCGCGCAGACGTCGACGCACATCTCGTAGCCCGAGGCCCGCAGCGCGCCCACGGCCTCGACGTAGCCACCCCGCGGCACGAACCCGACCGTCTCGCCGCCGAGCCCGGCCACGACCGGGTAGCCGGGCGCCTCGGTCACCGTCACCTGGGGGTCCCGAGCCGGACCGTGGTCGCGATCTGGGGGGTCCAGGGGCTCGAGGCGTCGTCGTCGGGACCCGTTGCCACAAGTGGCCGACGCAGGAGCTCGCCGGTACGGATCTGCTCGTGGAGCGTGAGGATCGTGTGCATCAGCGTCTCGGGCGAGGGCGGGCACCCCGGGGCGTAGACGTCGACGGGGACGATCTGGTCGACGCCCTGGACGATCGCGTAGTTGTTGAACATCCCGCCCGTCGAGGCGCACACGCCCATCGAGATCACCCACTTGGGCTCCATCATCTGGTCGTAGACCTGTCGGAGCACTGGTGCCATCTTCTGGCTCACGCGACCCGCCACGATCATGAGGTCGGCCTGGCGAGGCGAGTTGCGGAACACCTCCATGCCGTAGCGCGACAGGTCGAAGTCCGCGCCACCGGTCGCCATCATCTCGATCGCACAGCACGCGAGCCCGAACGCCGCGGGCCACACCGAGGCGCGACGGGCCCAGCGGACCAGGTCTTCGAGTCGGCCGGTGAGGAAGTTGTGCGAGAGGTCTTCGAGCGCCATCGCCGCTACGCCGCGCGGTCGGTGGGCCGTGACGTGATCCGCGCGATTGTTGAGTCCGACGTCCGCGACGGCATCGCCTTGGTCAGGCGCTTGATCGGACCCCACGAGAGGGCGCCCTCCGCCACGAGGAACAGGAGCGCGGCGAAGACCACCACGGAGAACAGCCCGACCTCGACGACCCCGAAGCCGCCCAGCGCCTTGAACTCGACGGCGAACGGGTAGAGGAAGACGATCTCGATGTCGAAGATCACGAAGATCATGGCGATCAGGTAGAAGCGCACCGGAAACCTCGGTGGCGACTCGAGCTCTGGGACGATCCCGCATTCGTAGGGCGCGAGCTTCGACTCGGCGGGCTTGCGATGCGGCGCGAGCACTGAGGAGGCGACGAACGACGCGCTGGCGAAGAGGGCACCAAGCAGGAGCATGCCCAGTATCGGGAGGTACTGGTCCACGATGACAATTTCTACCAGACACCTTCCAAGGGTCGGTCACGACGCGCCCCGTCATAGGCTCTCGCGCGTGCCGGACGTCTCGCTCGCCGACGCTGCCGCCGACACCCACGACGTAGTCGTCATCGGCGCAGGCCCGAGCGGATCGAGCTGCGGGTTCTGGCTCGCCGACGCGGGGTGGGACGTCGTCGTGCTGGAGAAGAAGCGGCTGCCGAGGGAGAAGACCTGCGGCGACGGCCTGACGCCGAGGGCCGTTCGCCAGCTCGCGGACATGGGCCTCGAGGACGCCGTCGCTGCGGCAGGGCATCGCTACGACGGACTCCGCGCCGTCGGGTTCGGCCGTGAGATGGAGCTCGCCTGGCCCGCGCACCCCACGTTCCCCTCGTACGGCTACACGATCACGCGGTACGACCTCGACGCGCTCGTCGCCGAGCACGCGTCGAGTCGCGGTGCGAGCCTGGTGTTCGGCGCCGAGGTGACCGAGCCATTCGAGTTCGTGCCGCCGATGCGCGACGACGAGCTCGGCTCGGTCTCCGGCGTCGTGGCGATCAACGGCACGACGGGCGAGGCGACGACGCTCCGGTCGCGCTACGTCGTCGTCGCCGACGGCGCCAACTCCCGCCTCGGCCGCGCGCTCGGGGCATCGAGGCGGCGGGAGTGGCCGATGGGCATGGCCCTGCGCGGCTACTGGACGTCACCGCGCCATGACGACCGCTACATCGAGAGCCACATCGACATCCGAGACGTGGAGGGCAACGTCGTGCCCGGCTACGGCTGGGTGTTCCCGCTCGGCGACGGCCGCGTCAACGTCGGCGTCGGTCTGCTCTCGACAGACCGGTCGTGGAAGGGCGTCAACACCACCAAGTTGATGGAGGCGTTCTTGGCGCAGCTCGATCCGAGCTGGGGGATCACCGAGGAGACCTGCCTCGGCCCCTCGACCGGCGGCAAGCTCCCGATGGGGCTCTCGGTCAGTCCGCACGCCGGTGAGAACGTCGTCGTCACGGGCGACGCCGCCGGC
>PLCI01000116.1:9964-25044 GCA_003135595.1 Acidimicrobiaceae bacterium
GTCGGCGTCGGCATGCGGTCCGAGTGGCTGATGTCCAAGCTGCTGGCCATCATGGCCAACCTGCTGCGGCCCGACGACCTCGGCGCGGCCGAGCTCGGCTATCGCGCGATCAACGCCCTCGCGCGCAGCGTCCCCGACAGCGCGCTCGAAGCAATGCTCGCGTCGTTCGACGAGCGAGCCGCCGCCCGCGTGGCGTCGCACTGACCGACGCGACCGTTCCTCGAGCGACTGCGGCACGCGGGTGGCGCCATACCCGCACGCGCCCCCAGGCGGTAGAACGTTCGCGTGTCAGTGTCGATTTCAAGGGTCGTCGACGTCGCGGGAGTCGAGCTGTGGCACGACGTCGAAGAGCGAAGCGTCCCCTTCGACCACCCCGGCCTCCTCGCGGATCCCTTCGAGGAATCGCTCAGCATGTTCCGCGAGGATCAACGGACCGAGAGGATCGTCATGTTCACTGCGCACGACGGCGACGAGGTCGTGGGCAACGAGATGATCAGTTATCCCCTGCTCGACAACCTCGACAACGCCCTGGTCCACCTGACCGTCGTCCCCGAGCGTCGGCGTCGTGGCGTCGGTCGGTTCCTGGCTGGGCACCTCCTCGACGTGGCGCGTGCCGAGGGCCGCAAGCGCGCGATGGGCTGGGTCGCGTCGCCATTCGACGCCGAGGGGCCGGGGCTGACATTCGCGCTCGGGCTGGGCGTGACGCGCGCGAATGAGAATGTCCGGCGCGAGCTCGACCTCGAGGGGTTGGACGACGGCACGCTCGACACGGTTCAGCGCGACCTCGTCGGGAATCGCGCGGATCGCTACCAACTCGTCACCTGGATCGACAGGGCTCCCGACGAGCTCGTCGAGACCGCGGCACGGATGATGGGGCGCATGTCGACCGACGCCCCGCTGGGTGACTCCGCATGGGAGCCAGAGGCCTGGGACGCCGCGCGGTACCGAGAGGGCGAGGTGGCCGCGGCGAGCCGGCGACGACGACGCCTCGCCGCCGGCGCGGTCGATCCCAACAGCAGCGGGCTCGTGGCGTACACCGACATCGGGGTCTCCACGATCCGCCCCGAGATCGCCTACCAGTGGGACACGGTCGTCGACCCCGACCACCGCGGCCATCGGCTCGGACTCGCGACCAAGGTCGAGAACCTCCGCCAGCTTCGCCGCGAGTCCCCCGAGTCGAAGCGGATCGAGACCTGGAACGCCGCCTCGAACTCGTTCATGATCGCCGTGAATGACGCGCTCGGCTTCCGCCCCGTCGAGCGGACGACAGCCGTGGAGCTCGCTCTCTAGGCATTTCGGTGTCGGCGCGATGCGTCGACGTCGGGGTCACTCACGAGCCGAGCCGGGGCGACGGCAGAATGGGCCGATGGCCATCCCGCGCGCTGTCTCGTCGCGCGCGGACGTCGCCGTGGTCGCGTCGCTGTGCGGCCTCGGCGCAGCGATCCGCATTCCCGGACTGACCTCGCGGGACCTGTGGTTCGACGACTCGTGGGCGGCGCTTCCTGCGCACGTGCCGCTGCACGACGCGCTGCGCATGGTCGTGACGACGCCGTTGTACACCCTCGCGATGCGGCTGTGGATCGGCGTGCTGCCCCAGGACACGTGGTGGGCGCAGCTGCCCGCGCTCGTGCTCGGCGTCGCCGCGATCGCGGCGGTCTGGGCGCTCGTCCGCTCCCACGGCTTCTCGAGGCTGACTGCCGCCGCCACCGCGCTGCTGGTCGCGGTTGGCCCGGTGACCGTGGCGTACTCGACGCGCGTGAAGGAGTACGGCGCCGACCTGCTCCTTGCGTGCCTCGTCCTCTGGCTCGTCGAACGCTGGCGTCGCGCCCCTCAAGGCCGACAGCTTGTGGTACTCGGACTCGTCTCGATCGCGTCGCTGTGGATCTCGGCATCGACGGCCGCGGTGATAGGCGGCGCGGCGGCCACGACGATCTTCGTGGCGTGGTCGCGCCCCTCGACGCGACGACAGGTCGCCGCGTACCTCGGGGCGCTCGTCCTCGGCGCGGGCAGCGTCTGGTTGGTGTTCCTCCGGCACCTCCCCGGCCAACTCCGAGCCAACTGGCGCACGCACGGGTTCCTCTTCGGCTACTCGAGCGCACGGCACGTCGAGTTCGCGTTCCAGCAGACCTTCGCGGGCATCGCCCATGGGCTGCTCGGGATCCCGATCCCCTACACGTTCCAGGGCTACGCGCTTCGCGCGTGGCCGATCGCGCTCGCGGTCGTCACGGTGGTCGTGCTTGGCTCCCTCGTCGCGCTCCCGCTTGCGCAGGCGATCCGGACGAAGGGCGAGGGCGCCTCGGCGATGACGGCGTCCGCCGCGGCCATCGCGATCGCGGTCGTCGGCACGCTGGCTGGCCTCGTGCCGCTCGGTGACGGCCGGACCGATGAGGTGCTGTACCCCGCGATCCTTCTGCTCGGCGCGGCCGCGACGACCCGGGTCGCGACCCATGTGCCGGTGCCCGCGAGGGTGCGGCGATCGGGACACATCGCGCTCGCTGGCTCGATCGCGGTCGTCGCGGTCTGGTTCGGCCTGACCCACCTCGGCGAGTACCCACCGACGGGGCTGCGGACCGCCTATGCCGAGCTGCAGCCGCTCCTGCGCCCGGGGGACCTGGTCGTCGTCGACGGCTACGAGCAGTTCACCTGGGCCGACGAGGGGCTCACGCCGTGGCAGGTCTCCTTCCAGCAGGGCGATGTCCCGTGGCCCATGGGCTTCCACGTCGTGAGCGCGCACCCCGGCGTCAACCTGTCACCCGAGTACCTCCAGCCAGATCCGATGCTGCCGGCGCTCGTCGCCAAGTCCTCGCGGGTCTGGCTCGTCGGGCCGACGGTCGGCGGCTTCTCGATCTCGGATCCTCGCGCCCTGTGGGGTCTGCCGGCGAACACGCCGACGGTCCGGGAGCTGGAGTGCCCGGTGAGCGAGATCGGGCTCGGCGCTCGCACGAAGTCCTTCCTGAAGGCGCTGGGGTGCACGGCGGCCAAGGGCGGGCTCGGCCTGCACCCCACGAAGACCTTCTTCGAGTACTCCGGCACCTACGTGTGGCTCTACGTCCACCCGCCTCACCGGCGCTGAGCTACCCCTGGTCCCGCGAGATGGCGGCGAGCGCCCGCTCGGCAGCTTGGCGCACCCTTGGCACGGGATCGCCGCAGAGCTGCGCGACCGCGCTCGCGGCGTCGTCGAGCCGTCGCTTCGCGACCACCTTGGCCACCATCTCGCGCAGCCGCCAGCTCGGGTCGACGCTCGCTTCAATGAGTTCCGGCGTCGCGGCGTCGTTCCAGACGTAGAGAAGGCCGCGGGCGCCCCAGACGCGCCCCCAGTACGGCGCGTCGTGCCCCGCTAGGAACCGCTCGCCGTGGGCGCCCCCGAGTGCGATCACGAGGTCGTCGTCGACCTCGGCACCCGCCAGCATCGAGACACACGCCGCGACGACGGCACGATCGCCGTGCCGTGCGCACGCGACGGCGATGCGGTCACGGGGCGTCGCTCCTCGCGCGGCCCCGACGCTCACCGACGGCGTCGCGCCCCGCGCAGGGTGCGCACCATGGGCTTGGCGCCGATGAGCTCTCGCAGCACCGTGACGACGGCCTGCCCGCCGCCCGCGACCCCCTCGTCGGGGACCTCCCAGCGATAGCGCAGGGCACCGAAGCTGAGCGCGATCACCGCGACGCCGTCCCGGCACGACGTCCGCACGTCGCGGCACGCCGCCCAGGGGATCTGCCACGCGGTCACGGGGTCGCCGCCGAGCTGGGTGATGCCGTCTCGGTTGATCCGCAGCTCGAGGCCGCTCACCGGCGTGCCGACGCCCGGCGCGGGCACCAGCGTCGCGCCGGTCAGCACGAGCGTGGACGGCTCAGCCATCGTGGGCCCGCAGTGCCGTCGCCGCCTCGTGGGCGGCATCGATCGTCCTCGAGATCGCTGCGTCGTCGTGGGCGAACGAGCAGAACAGGACCTCGTAGGCACCAGGCGCGAAGGCGACGCCTCGCGCGAGCAGCTCGTGGAAGAGCCCGGCGTAGCGACCCGACCCGTTGATCGCGCGAGCCTGCTCGAGGTCGCGCGGCGCGGCAAGCCGCTGGCTGCCGCTGCCCACGAACAGCGAGGCCAGGGTGCCGTGCCGTGGCGCGCACGCCGCGAACCCCACGTCGAGCAGCGCCGCTTCGAGCCCGTCGGCGAGGCGCGCCACGCGATCGGCGAGCGCCTCGTAGCGATCGGCGGTCGCCTGCTCGAGGACGCAGCGGCCCGCCGCCATCGCCACGGGATTCCCCGAGAGCGTGCCCGCCTGGTACACCGCACCGCGGGGTGCGAGCTCGCCCATCACCGCCCTGGTGCCACCGAACGCGCCGACGGGCATCCCGCCACCGATGACCTTGCCGAGGCACCACAGGTCCGGCACCACGCCAACGAGCTCGGAGGCGGTCGTCGGCGCCAGCCGGAATCCCGTGATCACCTCGTCGAAGACGAGGAGCGCACCGATGCGGTCGCACTCGCGGCGAAGACCCTCGAGGAAGCCCTTCGCCGGTGCGACGAGCCCCATGTTGGCCGCGACCGGCTCGACGATGACGCAGGCGACGTCCTCGCCGAGGGACGGCACCACGTTGTAGGGGGCGACGATCGTGTCGCGGACCGCGCCCTCGGGCACGCCCGCGGACCCGGGGAGCCGAAGCGTCAGCACGCCGCTGCCCGAGGCGGTGAGGAGCGAGTCGGCATGGCCGTGGTAGCACCCGTCGAACTTCACGATCGTGGACCGACCGGTCGCGCCGCGCGCGAGGCGCACGGCGCTCATCGCCGCTTCGGTGCCCGACGAGACGAACCGGACCTGCTCGAGGCCGGTGACGCGCTCGGTGATCGCCTCGGCGAGCAGGGTCTCGTCGCGCGTCGGCGCCCCGAAGGTCGTGCCGGTCTTTGCCACGGACTCGATCGTTCGAACGACCATGGGGTCGGCGTGGCCGAGGAGGGATGCGCCGTAGCTCTGGACGTAGTCGAGGTAGACGGTGCCCTCGACGTCGGTCACCGTCGCACCGGCGCCCGACGCGACGGTGTACGGCGTGCCGCCAACCGAGGCGAACGAGCGCACGGGCGAGTCGACGCCGCCGGGCAGCACTCTCGACGCGCGCTCGAACCACGCCTCGTTTGTCTCAGCCACCCAGCGCCTCGGCGGCCTCCGCGGCGAAGTACGTGACGACGAAGTCCGCTCCCGCTCGGCGGATCGCGGTCAGGTGCTCGAGGCCGACCGCCGTCCCGTCGAGCCAGCCGCGCTCGGCGGCGGCCTTCACCATCGCGTACTCACCGCTCACGTGGTACGCGGCGACTGGGACGTCGGCCACGGCCGCCACGTCGGCGATGACGTCGAGGCAGCTGAGGGCGGGCTTGACCATCACGATGTCCGCGCCCTCGGCGATGTCGGCGAGCACCTCGGTGACCGCCTCGGTGCGGTTGCGGAGGTCCTGCTGGTACGCGCGCCGGTCGCCGTGCGCGATCGAGACGTTGACGGCCTCGCGGAACGGCCCGTACAGCGCCGTCGCGTACTTGGCGGCGTAGGCGAGCACGATGGTGTCGTGGTGGCCGTTGTCCTCCAGGGCGGCGCGGATGGCCGCGACCTGCCCGTCCATCATCCCGCTCGGGGCCACGACGTCGGCGCCGGCGTCGGCCTGGACGACCGCGATCCTCGCGTAGCGCTCGAGCGTCGCGTCGTTGTCGACGGTGCCGTCGTCGAGGAGGATCCCGCAGTGACCGTGCTCGGTGTACTCGTCGAGGCAGAGGTCCGCCATGACGCACAGCCCGTCGCCGTGCTCGTCGCGCAGGTCCCGCAGGGCGATCTGGACGATCCCGTCGGGGTCCCACGCCGACGAGCCCTCCGCGTCCTTGGCCTCAGGCAGGCCGAAGAGCAGGACCGAGCGCACCCCGAGGGCCACGAGCCGGCGCACCTCGAGCCGGAGCGAGTCGAGCGTGTGCTGCCCGTGCCCGGGCAGGGCGGCGATGGGTCGGGGCGCGTCGATGCCCTCGGCCACGAAGAGCGGCGCGACGAGGTCGTTGACGTCGAGCGAGGTCTCCGCGACGAGGTCGCGGATGACCGGGGTCCGGCGCAGCCGGCGGAGCCGACGTGCGGGGAACTCCATCGGCGCGAGCCTACCGGTGGTCCTCGCGGGCCCTTTGGCCCGCCACCCTCAGCTCCAGGCCGGCTCCCGGGACTTCGAGAGCACGGCGGTGAGGTCCACCCCGAGCTCGGGGACGCTCAGGCCCAAAGAGAACCGGTAGAGGATCGTGCGCAGGTAGATGCTCGCCGCGCTCGCGTACATCGCGACGGCGAGCACGCCGAAGATCCCGACGATGACGAGGCCGCCACCGAGGACGTGCGACGCAGGCACGAGCATCGCGCCGACGAGCACGACCGCCGTCGCCGCGACGAGCCACGACCCGAAGAGCACGCCGAAGCGCAGCCCGCTGCGCGTCACGGTCCCGAAGCGCTCCTCGAGCAGCGACGACGAGCGGCGCAGCGCCTGGCGCGGCCCGAGGTCCTCGAAGGCGAGCACCGGCAGGACGAGGAACGTGGCGACCGCCCACGCGAAGGCGCCCGCGAGCCCGAGCAGCCGGCCGAAGACGCCGAAGCGCCGCTCGAGCGTGCGCGCCAGCGTGCCGACCACCGCGGCCAGCAGCGCCCACCTGAGGATCGTCGCTCGGCGTCCCCATGCCATCGCGAGCGATCCGCAGACCGTGGGGGTGCGCCCCTCGATCCGCTCGGTCGCGGCGAACACGAGCGCGACGTTGAAGAGGAGCGTCGCCGACGCCGACACGACGCCCGCGGCAAGCAGCGCGACGGCGATGCCCACGCGGCTCGCCCCGAGCGCCGCGACGATCGGGAGGCCGACCGCGGCCAATGTGACGAGCGCGGTGACCGCCGCGAGCAGCGGCAGCACGATCAGGTGTCGGTCCTGTCGGAACAGCCCGAGCGAGGCGCGCAGCACTTCCTTGCCAGTGGGATTGCCCGACACGGTGCTCCTCAGGTCGACTCGGGCCACGGTATCGCCCCACTACGCCGCGTGCGTAGATTCGCCAGCTGCTAGCGCCCCAGTGCGGTGCCCACTGCGTCGACTACCGCCTGGGGACCACGTCGCGCCGCGACCGACGCGATCGGCCAGTCGAGCTCGGCTGCGTGGCGCTGCGTGCTCGGCCCGAACGCGACGAGCGGGATGGCTCGCGCCGCTCCCCGTGCCGACTCGTCCATCGAGTCGAGCGCGTCGATCGCGCTCGGCGCCATCGCGACCAGCGCGTCGCTCTCGAGCAGAATCGCGACCGCGCCGGCGTCGAGCGCGATCAGCGCGACGTCGTAGGCGACCACGGTCGTGACCTCGATCCCTCGGCTTGCGAGCCCACGCGGCAGGTCGGCTCGCGCGTTCGCGGCGGCGAGGAACAGCACGGGGCCCGCGTCGATGCGACCCGCGAGGTCCGCCGCGGTCCCGTCGAGTGACACCGCGGCGGCGACAAGACCGAGTGACTCGACTGACGCAAGCGTCGCCGGCCCGACGGCGGCCACGCGCGTGCCCCCGGGCCACTGCGACGACCACAGCTCGAGGCGCCTCGCCGCGTTCGCCGAGGTGACCGCGACCCAGGCGAACCGGTCGACCGCGCCGGCCTCGCGCCGGAGGTCGTCGTCAGCCCGGTCCGACACGCTTGCGACGCGCAGCGTCGTCGCGGTGGCACCCTGGTGCTCGAACTCGTCGCGCACGGCATCGCGCCCGTCGCCCACGCGCAGGATGACGACGGCCGCGCCGGCGAGCCGTCCTGGGCTCACGTCCCGCCGCGGGTGGTGTCGAGCTCAGCTTTGAGCAGGGACGCGAGCGATCGCCCCGCGAGCTCGGGATCCTCGTCGGAGTAGAGCCCCCGGGCCGTGGACGAGCCGTCCTCGAACATGAGCACGCCCTGGACGACCACGAGGTCGCCGGCGCACGTCGCGTAGGCACCGCCGGGCAGCTCGCAGCCCGCGCCGAGCTCGGCGAGGAACGCGCGCTCGCAGCGCAGCGCGAGATGCGCGTCGTGGTCGTCGATCGCCGCCAGCGCCTCGAGCGCGTGCGAGGACTCGCCGCACTCGAGCGCGATCGCGCCCTGTCCGACCTGGGGTATGAAGTCCCCGGGCTCGAGGCGCTCGGCGACGCGCCCTTTGAGCCCGAGGCGCTCGAGGGCGGCCATCGCCACCACCACGGCGTCGATGCCGTCGGTCCCGAGCGCGTCGAGCCTCGTCTCGATGTTGCCCCGCAGCCCGACGATGTTGAGGTCCGGTCGCTCGGACAGGAGCAGCGCGCGGCGCCGTGGCGCCCCGGTGGCCACGGTCGCGCCGGGACCGAGCACGCCCAGCGGGACCCCGACGATCACGTCGGCCGCGTCTGCGCGCTCGGGCACCGAGGCGAGCACCAGTCCCTCAGGGGTGACCGAGGGCAGGTCCTTCGCGGAGTGCACGGCGACGTCGGCTGCGCCCTCGAGCACCGCGGCCTGCACCTCCTTCGTGAACACGCCCTGGCCGGCGATCACGGCGAGGGCCACGTCGCGGCGGCGATCGCCCTCGGTGTCGACCACGACGAGCTCGGCAGTCACGCCGATCGCCTCGAGCTTGGCCGCGACGATCACCGCCTGGGCGAGCGCGAGCGGTGAGCCCCTCGTCGCGAGTCGCAGTGCCGTGCTCACAGGTCGAAGAGGGTGCGGGCCGCGTCCGCCAGGCGCTGGCCACGCTCCGTGCCCGAGCTCTCTCGGAGTGCGACGGTGGGCTCGTGTGCGATCTTCGCCACCAGGGCCTTGGTGACCCTGTCGGCGATCGCCCGCTCGTCGTCGGGGAGCGCCTCGAGCTCGGCGGCCCGGAGCGACTCGAGCCGCGCGCGAAGCGACGTCACGAGGGGTGCGGCGCCGCGNNGGCGTCGGGCGCGACGCACTTGGGCATCCCGAGGTCGATCACGAGGGCAGGTCCGCCGACGCATTCGAGCAGTGCTCGTGTCACGACAGGGTGCGGTGACTCGACGGCCGCGACGACGAGGTCCGCGCCCACGAGGGCCGCGTCGAGCTCGTCGAGCCCGATCGCCGCGACGCGCTCGGGGTCGCGCTCGGCGAGCGCGTGCGCGGTGCCGACGGTCCGATTGGCGATCACGATCCGGCGCGGCGTGCCCCGGCGACCCTCCAAGAGCCCGTCCAGCACCCCCGAGGCGAGCTGGCCCGCGCCGATGATGACGACATCGATCCGATCGAGCGTGCCGAGCTCGTCGGCAGCCATGCCGACGGTCGCGTGCGCGAAGCTCGTCGTGCCCCGCGCGATGGGGGTCTCGGACCTCGCGCGCCGCCCCGCGGCCAAGGCGTGGCGGAACAGCTCGGTGAGCTCGGATCCAGCCGTCCCTTCGTCGATCGCTCGCTCGAGCGCGCGGCGGACCTGCCCCAGCACCTCGGTCTCGCCGGGCACCGCGGATCGCAGCCCTGCGGCGACCGAGAAGAGGTGCGCGGGGACGCCGCGGTCGAAGTGCACGCTGACCGATGGCGCGAGCTCGGTCGGCTCGACCTTCGCACGGGCGGCGAGGACGCCCGTGATCCCGTCGAGGGCGCCGTGGAACCGCTCGATGACGGCGTAGACCTCGGTGCGCAGGCAAGTGGAGACCACGACCACCTCGCCCAAGTCCTCGAGCGCGGTCAGCTCGGCGAGCACCTTGTGCAGGTCGTCCTCGGGGATCGTGACCTCGGCGAGCAGGTCGAGGGACGCGTGCTCGTGGTCCACGCCAACTGAGATGACCGCCATCAGATCCAACCTCCTGACGCGAGGCTACGGGCGCGAGCCGACGCGCACGGGCGACACGCCGAGGTTGTGCAGCAGCCCGCCGTTGAGCGGGCCCCGGCCGTGCTCCAGGTGGTACGTGAGGATCTGCAGCTCGATCGACACGTCGACGTAGCGGACGGTCACCTCGGGCGGGACCTCCAAGACCCTTGGCGAGAACGTCATGAGCGCGCGGATCCCCATGTCGCAGAAGCCGTCGGCCACGTCCTGCGCCGCGCTCGCGGGGCACGTGAGGATGCCGATCGCGGGAGGGTCGACGAAGTGCGTCCCATCCTCGTCGGCCAGCCGGCGCACCTCGAGGCCCCCGACGAAGGTCCCGACGATGTCGGCGTCGACGTCGTAGAGCGCGACGATCTTCGCGGTGCGCTCGCCGAACAGCGGGGAGTTGATGAGGGCCTTGGCGAGGTTGCCGATGCCCGCGATGACGGTCGGGAACGTGCTGTCGCCGCCGAGCAGCTCGGCAGTGCGGCGCGACAGGTGCACGGTGTCATAGCCCGAGCCGCGCGTGCCGAACGGCCCGATCGACGAGAGGTCGCGGCGCACGGTCGCCGCCGACACGCCCGCGAGTCGGCCGAGGTCGTCGGACGAGACCGTGTCTGCCCCTCGACGCACGAGCTCCTCGGCGATCCGCTGATAGATCGGGAGTCTCGCGATCGTCGGCTCAGGGAGCAGCCGAGGACGTCGGTGCGCTCCTGGCACGGCGCGAAGCGTACCCCGAGGTCAGCAGAGCGACCCAAAGTCGCCGACCAGGTCAACCCGGTCACCAACGGCGACGTCGAAGTGCTGCGCGGCGCTCCCCTCTCGCACGACGAGCGCGACGGCGTCGTTCGCGTCGCACAGGAGCCCCGGCGCGCCCGCTTCGAGCTCGGTGTAGGAGCGGACGACACGCACGAGCGCGTCGTCGCCGCGCACGGCGATGCCCGCGGCGCTGGCGCCGCCGAGCACGCTGCCGGGCAACGACAGCTGCACGTTGCCGAAACGGTCGATCCAGCGCACGCTGCTCGTGAGCACGACGCGACCGTCGTCGAGCGGCCGGCGGTGACCACCGGCACCGATGACACCGAGGTGCAGCCTCCCGAGCCTGGAGATGGCTTGGCGGCGATGCGGCAACGGCTCGAGGAAGAGCTCCGCGAAGACATTGCGGCCCGTGCGACCCGCCGGGCGGGGAGATCGGCGGCGGACTTGCGTCCGTCCGGGATCGATGGCTTCATGGACGACCAGAACGACAACGACCTCAACGACGAGGAGGGGTCATGGCGATAACCAGGGTCTGCATCTACACCCGGATCTCAACCGATGAGGAAAATCAGCCGACTTCGCTGCACTCGCAACGCGAACGACTCGAAGCGTTCTGCAAAGCGCAAGAGGGCTGGAGAATCGTCGCCCACAAACAAGACCAGGCAACAGGCACCAAGCTCGACCGTCCGGGCCTGCAAGCAGCGCTCGACCTCGCGAGAAGCGGGTCGATCGACCTGCTGCTCGTCTACCGCGTCGACCGGCTCAGCAGGAAGGTCCGGCAGCTCGCGCAACTGACCGAGGAGCTCGACACGCTCGACGTCGTCTTGAAGTCGGCGACCGAGCCGTTCGACACCGGCGCTGCGGCGGGGCGGATGATGCTGCAGATGCTGGCCGTGTTCGCCGAGTTCGAGCACGCCACCATCGTGGACCGCATCAGCGCCGGGATCGAACGCAGAGCGAAGGAAGGACGCTGGTTCGGGGGACGCCCACCCTTCGGCTACACCTTCTCCAGCGAAGAGCGGATGCTCGTTCCCGATCCGGTGAAGGCGCCGGTCGTGCGTCACGTGTTCGACCTTTATGCGCGCAAACGCTTGGGCACGCGGACGATCGCGCAGCAGCTCCGCGAGGAAGGCGCACCCGCACCCTCGGCGGGCTGGGGCCATCCAGGCGTGCACTGGATCATCAACAACCCGACCTACGTCGGGAAGATCCGCTGGCGTGACAAGGTGTTCGACGGCGTCCACGAACCGCTCGTCGACGAGTTTACGTTCGCGAAGGCGCAGGCGATCATGCGTGAGCGCGGCGACCACGCGAAGCGGCGTGGCAACGCCTCCGATTTCCTCCTCTCCGGCCTGCTCCGCTGCGGCCGCTGCGGGAAGGCGTACATCGGCATGAGCGCGAACGGCAACGGCGGCCGCTACCACTACTACGCCTGCAGCGGACGCCAGAAGTACGGACCGAAAGCCTGCGACGGCGACCGCCTACCGCGCGAGAAGATCGAGCAAGCCGTCATTCATCAGATCGCCTCGCTCTACCGCGACGAGCACGTCATCACCGAAGCGTTCGCGATGGCGAACATCGACGCCGAGAAGCGACGACCGGAGTTCGAGCAGCGGCTCGCATCGATACGCGCCGAGACCACGCGGGCCGAGCAGGCGCTGGAGCGCTACTACGAAGCGTTCGAGCAAGGCAAGCTCTCACCTGAACGCTGCGAAAACCGGCTCGCCTACCTACAGGCGCGACTGGACGACCTGCAGGCTCAAGAGGCCGAGCTGACGCTATCCGCGCCCGTCCAGGCCGCACACGCGCCCACAGCCGCCGACCTAGCCGAGATCGCCGACGCCCTCGAAGCCGTCACCGCCGAAGGAGACCCACAAAAAGCCAAGGCGCTCCTCCAACTCCTCATCGACGAACTCCGTGTCAACAGCCGGGCCGAGATCCTGCCGACCTACCGACTCGTCACACCGGCGGTTTGCGCAATGTCCGAAAAAGTGGAGCGTGCCGGGATCGAACCGGCGACCTCCGGCTTGCAAAGCCTGAACGTTGTCGATTCACGGCGTCTGACGCGACTGTTTTGGCAGGATTCGCCGCATTTGTAGATGTGTGTGGACTAGTGGTACTTGCCAATGAATTGCCAACGACGACGCGCCTGGAATGTCGCTGATTCTCGCTACTCTGTGACCTCACCTGCGAAACCTGACGAGCAGGAGCAACCCGGCAGGCGTCTAGGAAGTCCGCTCCGTCTTGGAGCGTTCTAGGCGGAGCCAAGCCGACTCAGGCCCTTCTCCTTCACGGAGGGCCGAGTTATGGCGCACAGCAGGCACGACCTAAATCCGCGCGAACCTCTCACGCTCGTCCTCTCGACCGAGCAGGAAGAGGCACTCGTCCAACGCGTCCTAGAGCGACTCCAAGAGAGTGAAGAGGACGGCTACCTAAACGCGACGGACGCAGCCGCCTTCCTCGGCTTGACACCCGCAGCGCTCTACGCACGGGTTGGCCGCGAGCAGGTTCCGTACAGGCGCGTTGGCAAGCGCGTCTTCTTCAAGCGGTCGGAACTTCGTGAGTACATGGACGACCCCACTCCCAGAGTTGACAGCGGCGTGGAGCGGACGAAGATGAGAATGGAAGGCAATAGCCCCCGCGAGGCTGGAACCTCCGGGGGCCTGGACAAGGAGGCAAAGCTCCGTGTCAGCACGTAAGCGTAACGATCCGTTTCGGCGGTTCAAGACCCGACACCGAGGGGTTCACTTTCGGCTGAAGAAAGACGGGTCGAGGTCGTACTACTTCTTCGCGGACGGCACCTACGTCGCCGTCGAAGGCGGCGAGGCCGAGGCAGTTGCGGCACAGGCGGAGGCTCGCGGTAAAGCTTCTCGTGGCGAGGTCATGACGCGCAGCAAGGCGACGTTCGCGGTCGTCGCCGAGGAGTGGCTCACGTCGAAGCGCAAGATCCGCGCGGGCACGCGCAAAAGGTATCGAGGCTCGCTCGACAACGTTCTGCTTCCGCGCTTCGGGAAGGTGAAGGTCGGTGCGGTGACGGTGGATCACATCGCCAAGCTCATCCGTGACCTGGAGAAGGGTGGCGCGGCACCGAGCACGATCGCGAACCACATGAAGCCGCTCTCAGGCACGCTCGCGTTCGCTGTTCGGCGCAAGCTGATCTCGAACAACCCGTACGACGCCTTGGTGTCAGACGATCGTCCTGCGCGGCGCGAGAAGGTCGAGGCACATGAATGGAACGACAGCGAGATGGCCGCGTTGATCGACGCGGCGGAGCGGATGACCCGCCAGCCGGAAGCGCGGGCGGACTACTCGATGTTGATTCGGACGGCGCTCTACACGGGCCTGCGGCAAGGTGAACTGCTCGGGCTGACGTGGGCGGACGTTGACCTTCAGGAAGGTGCACTCCACGTCCGGCGGCAGTGGCTCCGTGACGCTGGCTCGGGGACGCCAGCCTACGGGCCACCGAAGACACAGGCAGGTATCCGGCGGGTGCCGCTCAGCGCCGACATGGTCAGGCGGTTTAAGGAGTGGAAGCTCAAGTCGCGCTACTCCGGCGACGATGCGCCTGTGTTCGCCGGGAGGGACGGACGACCGCTCGGGCACCGCAACGCGGCGCGGCGCGGCTTCGAGAAGGCGCGTGATCTCGCCGGGATCGAGGGCGAGGGCGTCACGTTCCACTCGATGCGCGACGCGTTCGCCAGCCGGATGATCGCGCGCGGTGTCGAGCCGGTCACGCTAGCCAAGGTGATGGGACACGAGAACGCGCGCATCACGCTCGACCGGTACGTCCACCTGTACGACCGGCAACGCAGCGACGACCGCATCCGGGAGGCGATGGCACAGTGACCTTCGCGAACACGACAGACCGCACGCTCGTGGAGTGGTGGAACGCCGGGCGCGGCAACTACGCGTTCGGGCCGATCGAGGAGGAGTTAATTCGTCGGGGATACCCGACCCGATCGCGCGGGTTCACCCGGCGGCTGGAGACGCACAGCGGTCGCAAGGCGCGGATTTTCGAGGAGGGCGCGAGACTCTCGGCAGACGTGCTCTGGACGGGCGACGAACGCCGTCGCTGGCGGCGGTTCCTCCGCTACGCGAACGACCCTGCCAGACCGGACGACGTCGTGCCCGTAACGTGAAAAGCCGATAGCGCACACAACCAAGTTGGCCGCCCTCCCGGGAGAGCCGGCCGGACCGGTTGTCGCCCTCTGGTGGAACTGCGACACGCTCCGTGTGACCCCGAACACCGCGTGACCGAAACGATCGCCCCGAGTCATGCGCGGGGACTGGAGATCGGGCGAGCACCCCGAGCGGGCGTCACGGAACGTGGTTTGTCGCTCGCTCAGGCTCTGCGGTTGCAGCCGGGGGCGTGCCCGCCGCCGTCGAGGACGGCGCCGCATTGCGGGCACACGAGTGCGCGTAGCACGCGGTCTCGCCGCCGCGTTCGACGTCGCAGAGCGGGCAGTCGCGGCCCGTGCCGAGCGTCGCGTTCCGGGTCGCGTCGTCTAGCACCCACGGGCGCAGCTCGAACGGCGGACGGTG
>PLCI01000179.1:0-4892 GCA_003135595.1 Acidimicrobiaceae bacterium
AGCGAGCTGAAGACCGTGCAGGTCAGGGAGGACTCGACAGATGGGTGAGATCGTCGGTGCCGCGGTGCTCGCCCACGTCCCCACCATCGTCCTGCCCGATGACGTGCGCCGCTCGCTCAACAACGGCAAGGAGTCGACGCTGTTCACGGGCCTGCACGAGGTGCGGCGCCGCGTCTTCGACGAGCTGCAGCCCGACCTCGTCGTGGTCTTGGACTCGCACTGGTACACGACCGTCGAGTTCTGCGTCGCGGCCCACGAGCGCCGCCAGGGTCGCTACACCTCCGAGGAGCTGCCCCGGGGCATGTCGGGCGTCCCCTATGACATCCCCGGGGACCCCGAGTTCGCCCGCGCCATGGCCGAGGAGGCAGAGCACGTCGAGGACTGCTGGATCACCGCGATCGACGACCCGTACCTGCCGATCCACTACGCCACGGTCAACCTCTTGGGCTTCCTGCAGGGTCCCGAGCGCTGGGTCTCGGTCAGTCTCGCCCAGACGGGCCAGACCGAGGACTTCCTCGCTGTCGGTGGGTGCATCGCGAGGGCCGTCGAGCGGCTCGACCGACGCGTGATGCTCGTCGCCTCGGGCGCGCTCAGCCACACGTTCTGGCCGCTGCGACAGCTCCGCGCCCACGAGGCCGCGGGCGAGGAGCACATCTTCACGAAGGAGGCAGCGGCCGCCGACCACGAGGTCCTCGAGCGCTGGCGACGGGGCGACCACCGCGCAGTGCTCGCGGACATGCCCGCGTACCTCCGCGTCCGTCCCGAGGCGCGCTTCGGCCACTACCTGGCGATGGTCGCTGCCATCGGCGGGGAGGCCTGCACCGCGAGGGGCACGCAGTTCTCCGAGTACGAGAACTCGATCGGCACCGGCCAGGTGCACGTCGCCTTCGAGCGTCCCGCGGGGGGCTGGACGGCCTGATGGAGGGGCTCAGCTTCCCGAGGACCACGACCGGGCTCTCGTCGATCCTCCCGCCGCTGCCGTGGCACTACTCAGGAGACCTGCTCACCGTCGAGTACCGGACCGACCCTGCGGCCATCCGCAACCTGCTGCCCGACGAGCTCGAGCTGGCGCACGACGACGAGGACCCCGGCGCGATCGCGTTCATCTGGGCCGACTGGCAGGCGTGCAGCGACGACGGCCGCGAGCTCGACGACCCGATCCGGCTCCAGTACAAAGAGGCGTTCGTCGTCGCCCGATGCCGGTGGAACGGACAGCTCTGGTCGAGGTGCCTGTTCATCTGGGTCGACAAGGACTTCGCGCTCGTCCGCGGCCACTTCCAGGGGTATCCGAAGAAGCTCGGCTCCGTGCAGATGTCCCGACCCGTGACCGTCGGGCGCGGCGGCCCTCGCCTGGCTGCGGGCGGGCGGTTCGCGGCAACCTTGGCCGCCTACGACCGCCGGCTCGCCCATGCGGTGGTGACGATGCGCGAGCCGTCGGAGTCCAATGGCTTCGTGAACGGCCTGCCCATGCTGCATCACCGCTACCTGTCGCGCATCGAAGGCGACGGCACTGACTCGTTCGGCGAGCTCGTCACGATGCACGGCCGTGACGTCGAGGCCTCGCCCGCGTGGCGCGGCGACGCCGAACTCGAGCTCTACGACTCCCCCGTCGAGGAGCTGACGACGATCGCGCCTCGCGAGTTCCTTGGCGGCTACTGGCGCAGCGTCGGGACGACCTTCGCCGGTGGCGAGACGCTGGATCGCCGCTAGGCCGCGACGAGCTTGGACGACGACGGGAGGTAGCCCGCCGAGGCAACCGCGAAGATCCGCACGTAGTAGGGCGCCTTGTGCACACCGGTGAAGACCGCTCCGCTGCGGTAGTGCGAGCGTGTGAGGCAGCCCTTCGTCATCGCGGCATCGAGGCACGCCCTCGCGGTGTAGGTCTGGAGCTTCGGGGCGTTCCCCGAGCCCGTGAAGTAGAGGTGCAGCGTCGTCGACGTCGCGGTGACCTTCGTGATCACGGGGGCCCGCAGGCGCACCGAGGCGAGATACGGCCCGACGACGGCCGACCTCGACGCGAAGTAGGTGGCGGTCGAGAGCGCGTTCACCGCGACGTAGTACCGCACCCCCGGCGCGAGCCCCTCGAGGGTCCGCCCGGTCTTGAAGGCGTTCACGTGGACGCACTTGGCCGACAGCGCGGCATTCGTGCAGGCAACGACGTCGTACACCTCGCTCGCTGCGGCTCCGGCCGGCCTCGTGAAGGTGACCAGGAGCGCGCCCTCGGTCGTCGTCGACGAGGCGACGTGCAGGACCGGGCCCGGGTTCGTCGCGAACCCGAGCGTGCTCGCGGCGCCGCCGTCCGGATTCGTGATCGTGATTCTCGTCGACGCGAGCGCGGTGGCCGTCGTCGCCGAGACGACGACGTGCAGCTTGGTCGGCGAGTCGACCACCGCGGGGCTGAGGAGCAGCGCCTTGTCGCGCACCTTGCCGGACCCGATGCTGACCTTGGCATCGGCCTCGAATCCGGTGCCCAGCAGCGTCAGCACGATCGCGGTGTTGGCCCCGATCCCCTTGGGCGAGGCCGACGTCTCCGTGGGAAGCGGATCGATGGACAGCACGCCTGTGTTCAGCGTGCTCGCTCCACCCTTGTCCGATGCCGTCACGTTCCTGGGCCCGATCGCGGCGGAGCCCGCGACCGCCAGGGTGGCTCGGATCTTGGTCGACGAGAGCCAGTCGAAGTGCGAGAAGACGACGTCGCTGCCCGCGGTGCTGAACGAGGTTCCTGGGGTCAGGTTCATGCCCCGCACGATCTCGGTCCGCTGCACGCCGATCGCGATCGGCGGGATCGACGTGATCGTCGGGGGGCCGACGACGTGGAAGACGCCGGTCGAGGTCGAGACCCCACCGGAGTCGCAGTTGGTCACGGTCACGTCGCGGGGCCCGAGCACGGCGTTGGACGCGACGCTGAGCGTCACGTACATGCGGTTGCCCAGCGCTGAGCTCACGGCGTCGACACTCACGCCCGAGCCCGAGACCGCGACGCCGGGCTCCTTCGACTTGCACACCTCGAAGTTCGAGCCGGTGACACGCACGGTCTGACTGGCCGCGCCCTGCCCGAGCGGCGCGACACTCGTCACGACGGGCGGCCGTCGGACCTTCAGGCCCTCTGGCACGGTCCAGGAGGCAGATCCCTCCGTGATCGTCATCGTCCGCCACCCTGCGGCGGCGTCTTTCGCGATCGAGAACCCGACGTCCAGTCGCCCGCCCTTGACCAGCGACTCACTCGCGACGCTGACGCCGGCACCCGAGAACGACAGCGTCGGTGCCGCAAAGAATTTCGGACGGACGAAGGAGGTCGTCCAGTTGACCGCGCCGTCGCCCACCGCCCACTTCGCCATGACGGGGGCGTAGTCGACGCGCGCAGCGTGCGCGAGGGTGTCCTTGGCACCCTGGGGATTCGTCACGGTCAGGGTGCGCGCGCCCTGTACTGCGTCGCGCGCGACGACGACCTGCACGGCGATCGCCGTTGCGGACACGGACTTCACCGCGACGGCGATGCCCTTGCCGAGGGAGACCTTCACGCCGCTGGCGAATCCGGAACCGCGCACGGTCGCGGGAATCGACTCGTCCTGGTTGATCGTCGAGACCGACAGGGAGGTCACGGTCGGCGATGCTGCACGTGCGAGGAGCGCTTCAGGGCGCGGCGCGGTGGTCGCGGCGCCCGCCGCCGAGGCGACGGCGACCGTGCCGGCGCCACAAAGGCTGGCAGCGAGCAGCGCGGCGAGCGCGTGCGTCGACAATGCACTGCGCACCGACACGATCCCTCCTTGCAGCCCCTTGGTCGTCGCCGTGACAGCGCCCCAGACCGATTGGACCACGACTCTAACCAACGCTGCCCCGCGACGGCCGAGCTCGCCCGGAAGAGACTTTCGTCGGGGTCAGTCCCGTGCGTCCGCGGCAGCCCGGTCGTCCTCGGTCGCCACCAGACGTCGTGCCGCGCGGGCCTCGTCCAATCGGCGCACCGGCGTGGACCGAGGTGCCTCGTGGGCGCCATCGGGATCGTCCGACGCGTCCCGCGCGATCCGCTCGAGCGCCTCGGCGAGGGCCTCGAGGGTCTGTGGGCTCTCGGTCTCGGTCGGCTCCACCATGAGCGCCTCGTCGACGACGAGCGGGAAGTAGACCGTCGGCGCGTGAAAGCCCTCCTCGAGGAGACGCTTCGCCACGTCGAGCGCTCGGACGCCAACAGTCCGCTTGAGCTCCGAGGCAGTGAGCACGACCTCGTGCATGCAGGGACGGTCGAACGCGGCAGGGTACGTGTCCTTGAGCCGGACCCGGAGCCAGTTCGCGTTGAGCACCGCACGCTCGGCAACCCGTGCGAGGCCGTCGCGCCCGTGCACCCGCAGGTACGCGTGCGCTCTCGCGAGCACGAGCGCGTTGCCGTGCCAGGCGTGCACGCGACCGATCGATCGAGACGGCATGCGCCACTCACAGCGGTTGTCCGGCGTTCGATGCGGCAAGGGACCCGGGAGGAAGTCCGCGAGCCGCGCCGACACCGCGACCGGGCCAGCTCCAGGCCCGCCCCCGCCGTGCGGCGTGGCGAAGGTCTTGTGGAGGTTGAGGTGCACGATGTCGAAGCCCATGTCCCCGGGGCGCACGACGCCGAGGATGGCGTTCAGGTTCGCGCCGTCGTAGTAAAGGAGCCCGCCCACCTCGTGGACCGCGGTGGCGATCGCGTCGATCTCCTCTTCGAACAGCCCGAGCGTGTTCGGGTTCGTGAGCATGATCCCCGCGACGTCGCGATCGAGCGCGGCGCGCAGCGCGTCGACGTCGACGAGGCCGCGGTCATCCGAGGGGATCGTGACTACCTCGTAACCGCCGAGCGTGACCGACGCGGGGTTCGTCCCGTGCGCCGAGTCCGGGATCAGCACCTTGGTCCTCGTCTCGCCGTTCGC
>PLCI01000179.1:4927-5987 GCA_003135595.1 Acidimicrobiaceae bacterium
TTGTACTTCATCGTGCACGAGCCGAGCGGGTACGCGCCGAGATCGACGGAGAACTGCCGGTGCGAGAGCCGCGTGAAGTGACCAACGAGGTCACGCTCGGAGACCTCGGGCAGCGCGACGGGCGCTCGCCGGATGAAGGAGGCGTCGATGAGGCGCTCGAGCGGCGTCGCGGGCACGCCGGTCGTGCGCAGCTGCGCCGCCGACCGCCCCGTCACCGAGAGCTCGAAGACGGTGGGCTCGGCGTCTCGGCCGAGCAGCGGCGCCGAGCTCGCGCGGCCGCCAGGCGAGCTCATCTGGCAGCCTTTCCGAACGCCGCCGCGAACGCGTCGATCTCCGATCGCGTCCGACGCTCCGTCACGGCGATGACGACGGTGTGCTCGGCGGCGCCGGCCTCGAGCGAGCCGTCGTCGCTCGCGGCGAGCGCCGAGGCAGCGACGCCCCCCAAGAAGCCCTCGTCGGCGAGCCTCGCGAGCACGGTCTCGGCGGGCGCGGGGGTCGCCACGGCGAACTCGCGCAGGTACGGCGCCGAGGTGGCCGGCGCCATCGAGTGCAGCGCGGCGAGCTGGTCGGCGAGGTAGTGGGCCCCCTGCGCGCATCGTGTCGCGACCTCCGCAAGGCCTCGCGGCCCGAGCCAGCTGAGCTGGATCGCCGCGGTCACGGCCATCAGCGTCTGGTTCGTGCACACGTTGGACGTCGCCTTCTCGCGCCGGATGTCCTGCTCGCGTGCACGGAGCGTCGTCACATAAGCCCTCGTGCCCGCGACGTCGACCGTTTCGCCGACGAGCCTGCCGGGGAGCCGGCGGATCTGCTCTCGACTGCACGCGAACAGCCCGAGATACGGACCGCCGAAGCTCAGCTTGGTGCCGAGCGACTGGCCCTCGCCGACCACCACGTCGGCACCGAGCTGCCCGGGGGCACGGAGCACGCCCGCGGCGATCGGGTCGGCTGCCACCACCAGCAGCGCACCGTGGGTGTCGGCGTGCGCTCGTGCGGCGGCCACGTCTTCGAGGCACCCGAGCCAGTTCGGCTGCGCGACGACGACGACGCCGACGGGCTCGCC
>PLCI01000179.1:6029-9110 GCA_003135595.1 Acidimicrobiaceae bacterium
GCGCCGTCGTACAGCGAGGCGTTCGCGACCGGGAGCCCGGCGAGTCGCGCCACCATCGTCTGGAACTCGAAGATCGCCTGCAGGACGCCCTGGGCGACCTCGGCCTGGTAGGGCGTGTAGGCCGTCACGAACTCCGAGCGCGTCGCGAGCGCTCGCACGACGGCCGGCACCTCGTGGTCGTAGGCGCCCGCTCCCGCAAAGCAGACGAGGTCCCGGCCCACCGGGCGGTTCCGAGCGGCGAGCGACTCGAACTCTGCGGCGACGTCGGGCTCGGTGCGTCCCTCGTCGAGGTCGAGTCCGCCCGCGAGGCGCAATGCGCGAGGGACGGCATCGAAGAGCTCGTCGAGGCTGCCGAGCCCGAGGAACGCGAGCATCTCGAGGATCTCGGCCTCGGTGTGGGGCAGGTAGTCGGCCACTACGCCTGCTTTTTCACGAACGGCACCGGCACACACGTCGCCTCGAGTCGTCGGTCGCGCACGTTGAGCTGGACACGCCGACCGACCTCAATGGGCCGCGACGTGCCCACGAGTCCGAGTGCGATCCCGTGTCCGAGCACCGGTGAGAAGTTGCCCGAGGTGACCACCCCCGCAACCTCGTCGTCGAGAATCACCTCGGCGCCGTCGCGGGGCGGCTGGCGCGTCGAGGTCTCGAAGCCGCGCAGGACACGCGATGGTCCGGCGGCACGCTGCGCCACCAGCGCATCCTTGCCGCGGAACTGCGCCTTGTCCCATCCGACGACCCAGCCCAGCCCGGCCTCGATCGGCGTGATGGTCTCGCTCAGCTCGTGACCGTGCAGCGGCAGTCCCGCCTCGAGTCGCAGCGTGTCGCGGGCGCCGAGTCCCGCCGGCAGCACGCCGGCGTCGAGCAGGGCCGCGAGGACGTGCTCGGCGTCGGCGTTGTCGACCGCGATCTCGAGGCCGTCCTCGCCCGTGTAGCCCGTGCCCGCGACCAGTGCTTCGCGACCCGCGACGCTCGCGGCCGCGACGCGGAATCGCCCGATCCCGGCCGCGTCCGGCGCGATCTGGAGGAGCCGACGCCGCGCGTTCGGTCCCTGCACGGCGAGCACCGTGCGGCGAGCGGTCACGTCCTCGCCACCGACCGCGGCGAGCACACGCTCGGTGTTCGACGCGTTCGGCATGACGTCGAAGCGATGGGTGCTGACCCACCACACGATGATGTCGTCCAGCACGCCGCCGTCGTCGTTCAAGAGCTGCGTGTACTGCGCCCTTCCCGGTGCGATCTTCGTCAGGTCGTTGCACAGCGAGAGGTCGAGCGTGGCCCTGGCATCGTGCCCGGACACGCGGACGGTGCCGAGATGGCTCACGTCGAAGACGACCGCGTCGCCGCGGCAGCTCAGGTGCTCCGAGACGGTCCCGGACGGGTACGAGAGCGGCATCTCGAAGCCGCCGAACTCGACCATCCGCGCGCCCAGCGCCACGTGCGCGTCGAAGAGGGCGGTGCGCCGCAGCATGGTCGAGTGCACGTCGGCAGACTAGGCCGCGGTCGTGAGGAGTCCTTCGAGCCCGTGACGCTCGAGGAGCGTCGTGAGGTCCCGCTGGTACACGACGGCGAGCTCGAGCTCGGGGTAGAGCTCGCGCATCCTGCGGACCTTCGCGTTCTTGCGTGTCACGAGGCGCTGGTCGGCGACGGTGAGCTCGACGAACAGCGAGTGCTCAGGCAGGTAGAAGTCCGGCCGGAACGCCTTGGTCGGGTGCCCGGAAGCGTCCCAGGCGAGCGGGAACTCGAACGGCTCGTATCGCCAGGCGACGCCGTAGAGGTCGAGCAGCGTCGCGAAGTACCGCTCCGAGGGGTGCGCGAAGGTCACCCTCGCTGCGCGGAACCCACTTGGGTGCGGTGACCCCCTCTGGGGCGTGTCGAGCTCGTCGGTCACGCGGTGGCGGGATGCCTGGCAGCAGGCCCCTCCGCGCGACCATCGCCCAGCGCGACGATGTCGGCCTGCAGGTCGTCGATGACGCTTGCCAGCGGAACGATGTTGAAGACGCCTTGCCCGCCCTGGAGGAGGTCCACGATCTCGCCGTTCGAGCGGGCGAGCACCGACCCGGTCGGCGTGAGCACCAGGCTCGTCGACGCGAGGTCCTGGCCCAGACCGTCGCGAAGGCAGTCGACGGCACGGCGCGCGCGCTGCAGGGAGACGCCCGCGTCGAGGAGCGACTTGATGACCTTGACCTCGAGCACGTCGGTGTAGTCGTACCGGCGCTTCGAGCCCGAGCCGGTCGCCGAGGCGAGCGACGGGACGAGCAGGCCGGTCCTGGCCCAGTAGTCGAGCTGGCGATAGGTGATCCCGACGAGGCGGCACACCTGGGGACCGCTGTAGCTCTGCTCGGTCGACCTCGTCGTCATGGTTCCTCCCGACACGGGGGCCAGTCTACCGTCGAGACGACATCGATGTAGTTCGAATTTGCGCCCTCAGGGCTCGGCGAGGTCCGGGAGGCCGAGGGCGGGGCTCGAGGCCTCCCCCCAGCTGCGCAGGGGGATCCTGCCCGCCTCGCGCGCCAGGCGGCCCGCCTCGACGGCGAGGGCGACGGCACGCGCCATCGCGGGCGGGTCGAGTGCCCGGTTGATGCCNNCCGATGCCCGCGTCGAGGAGGACCGGCACCTCGAGGCTCTCGGCGATCATCGCGATCGCGTGGGGATTGCGGATCCCGAGGCCCGAGCCGATCGGCGACCCGAGCGGCATGACCGCGGCGCACCCCGCCTGGGCGAGCCGGCGNNGGCAGCAGCGTCCGGTCGTCACCGATCACCTCGAGCTTGACCCAGTTCGTCTGGAACGCCTCCCTCGCGAGCCGGGCGAGTGCGACCGCCTCCTGGGCGGTCGCGCATCCGGCGGTGTTGGGCAGCACGCGGATCTCGAGCTCCTCGAGGAGCGAGTACACCGAGCCCTCCGTCGAGGGGTCCACGCGACGCAGCGCGACCGTCGCGACGTCGCAGCCCGACGCGACGAGCGAGCCGCGAAGCAGGTGCATCGACGCCATCGCGCCCGTTCCCATCACGAGCCGGCTCCGCAGCGCCACGCCATCGACGACGAGGTGGTCCTGCACCCAGTCCATCGTACCGAGGGCT
>PLCI01000179.1:9157-13154 GCA_003135595.1 Acidimicrobiaceae bacterium
GTGTTCGCGGTCCTTGCGGTCGAGCCCGAGATGGTGCGCGCCCAGGTCGAGGCCGTGGCCGACGACCTCGTGGTCGCCTCGACCAAGACCGGCATGCTCGCCCGACCCGGCACCGTGCGGACCGTCGCCCGCCTCGCCGAGGAGGGGCGCCTCCCCCATCTCGTGGTCGACCCCGTGCTCGTCTCCTCGACGGGCCACCTGCTCATGGAAGAAGGGGGCGTCGACGCGTACCGTGAAGAGCTGTTCTCCCACGCGGCGGTCGTCACGCCGAACCTCCGCGAGACCGCCGTGCTCCTGGGCATCGAGCTCACGTCGCTTCGGACCGTGGACGACATGGCGGCCGCGGGTCGCTCGCTCCTGTCCATGGGGCCGAGCTGCGTCGTGGTGAAGGGCGGCCACCAGCTCGAGGGTTCCGCGACCGACGCACTCGCGCCCGACGTCGTGGTCACCCACGACGGCGTCCTCACCTTGGAGGGTTCCCGCGTCACGACGCGCAACGACCACGGCACCGGCTGCACGCTCGCCTCGGCGATCGCGGTCGGACTCGCCGAGGGACTCGAGCCGACCGCGGCGGTGCGTCGCGCGAAGGCCTTCGTCGCCGACGCGCTCCGTGGCGCGGCGGGGTGGCACGTCGGGGCCGGTCACGGGCCCATCGACCATCTCGGCTGGGGGCGCGACGCACCTGCGCATGGTCGCCCTTGAATCTGGTCCGCGCCGACGCCAGACATAGTCTGGTCGCATGGCGGCGCACGAGGTCTCGCGGGCCGTGCCGGTGCCGCCGCCCTCGCGGCGGGTGAGCATCCTTCCCGCGGCGTCCGTGCTGCTGCTGGCGGTCGTGACCCTCCTCGTCGTCGGCACCACGAACGCGTTCGACTCGTCCACCGTGACCTCGACGACCGCGCCCGTGATCCTCGGCACCCTGCCGCCAGCGACCGCCTCGGCGAACGCGTCGCTCTTCAAGAAGGCCGTCCAGGACGGCGTGCCCCCCGCCGACATCGCCTCGGCATTCTTCGCCCCTAGGGGAGCCGTGTGGATCGACAACCTCCCCACGGGCGGCCTCGGGCCCGGCAACTACGACCGGGCCTCAAGGTTCCGGATCGCCGCGCCGCGCCCTCGGCTCCTCGGCTTCTACCGCTCGTGGCTCGAGGCGCTCGGCTGGACGTTGTTCTCCACCGGACCGGCACCCCACGGCGGCGGTGACGAGCTGCTCTTCCAGAAGGGCGGGAGCGACGGCTGGTGGTGGGAGGCCGGCGTGATCGCGCGCCCGACGACGGGTGGGCGGACGGCCTGGACCTATCGCCTGTTCCAGGCCGCCGACGCGAGCTGACCAGCCTCGTCACCGACCCGCACGGAACGCATCCGCGTCACGGGCGTCGTGGGGCCGCAGCCGCCTCGATCGAGGCGGGCAGGTCGCCGAGCTCGTCCGTCGACCGGCCCTCTGGCGAGTGCTCGAAGAGCCAGGACCACGCGAGCAGGTTCACCGGGTACACGAGGTAGCCGACCCTCGTGGCGGGCGCGAGGCACATGACGACGATCGCGACGACGGCGGTCAGCCTGCAGACGTCGGCCACGTCCCTCGGTGGTCGTCGCCGGAGCCACCACACGAGCAGCGGCGACCCGACGATCACGAGCCCGATCAGCAGCGCGCGGTGCGCGCCGGGGACGAGCGTCGCGATGACGTGGCCCGGCAGGGGGCTCGCCGCGGGCGAGTTGACGCTCGAGAGGCCGAGCGGGAACGCGATCGTGTTCACGAGGAACGTCCGCGGGTTCCAGATCGCAAAGGGGATGACGAAGACCGCGACGATCGCGGCGATGATCGCGGAGAACTTGGCGGGGACCCGCCTTCCGCTCGCGTCGCGCACGACGAAGAGGCAGAGCGCGGCGAGGGGCCAGACGGTCAACTTCATCGCCATCGCGAGCCCGAATGCGACGCCCGCGGCGACGGGGCGACGACGCCGGATCGCCACGAGCCCCACGAAGGCGATGGCGAGGATCGGCAGGTCGTCGCCGCCACCTGCGAGGAAGATCGCTCCCGTCGGGAGCACGCACAGGACCTGGGCGGCTCGCAGCGCGCGGTCCGGGGGCGCGCGCGCGAGCCACAGGCCCACGAACAGCAGTCCGATCGCGACGAACGCCATCCACAGCCGTCCGTCGCCGAGCGCGCCCAGCCACGAGATGGTCGACGGCAGGCCGAACACCGTCATCGCGGGGAAGTACGGGAAGAAGGCCTCGTAGCGGGGCACACCGGGGACCTGGCCGATGAGCCGGTGGCCGATGACCTCGGCCACGAAGGGGTCGTGGCCGTGCGCGAGCCGGTTGCCCGCACGCTCGATCACCGCGACTTCGGGCAGCACGTGCAGCTCGTTGCGGGACGCCGCACGGTCGCGCACCATCAGGATCATCGGGACGAGCGCGACGACGATGAAGCACGCTGCAGTGAGCAGCACCCGCGCACGCAGCACGCGTCTTGGCCGGAGCCTCGTGAGCACGAGCGCGGCGAGCGCGCACGCGGCGTAGCCGACGTACGAGTCGCGGCCCCAGTCGCGGTGCGCCGACAGGTCGCTCGAGGACCACAGCGACACCGCGAACACCGCCGAGCCCGCGAACATGGCGCCGTCGAGCGCGAGTGGCGACAGAGGCAGTCGACGTTGGCGCGGGGTTCCGAGCGTCACGTTGGTCAAGGGGCGCCCGGCTGCTCGATCGCCCCGGACGTCGCCGAATCGTACCGAGCGTCGCTCCCTGTCCGAGCGACCGTCAGCCGTCGGTAGAAGTCGAGCTCGTGCCCGAGCGCGAGCGATAAGCCGGCCGCCGTGCGAAAGCCGTGCCCCTCCCCCGGGACGACCACCGAGGTGACGTGTTTGAGGTGCTCGCGAAGCCGCGTCACGAGCCGTGCGGTGTCGGCCGGGTCGATCACGTCGTCGTCGGCGCCTTGCACGACGAGCACGCTGCCAGTCATGGCGCCAGCGCGAGCGAGCGGTGAGCTCGACGCGCCGGCGTCCCCGAGGAGCGTCGCGAGGTAGCCCGCCTCGAAGCCGTCGCCGTCGTCGTCCTCGAACGTCGACGCGGGATACCACGCCACGGCTCCGGCGAAGGCGCCGCTGCACAGCGCGAGCAGCGCGGTCGTCCCGCCGGCACTCGTGCCCCGGATGAACAGGGCGCGCTCGTCGGCGAGCCCAGCGCCGACGAGGTGGCTCGCCGCGGCGGTGCACTCGGCCACGTCGAGCTCGCCGTAGCGGCCGTGCAGCCGCTCGCGATGCGCATGGCCGTGGGCAGTCGAGCCCGAGTAGTCGATGCTGGCGACCGAGATCCCGTTCGCGCACATGAGGTGCACGAACGGCGAGTACGACCGATCGCTCGCTCCGGTCGGCCCCGGGTGGACGGCCACGACGAGCGGTGGCGCGGCGGTACCGGGCCGACTGGTCGACCGCCAGCGCACGCCAGCGAGCTCAATGCCTTCGTGGACGAACGCAAAGCTCTCGGGCTCTGGCGCACTCGGGGTCGACGGGGACAGGTCACCATCGGTGGGAGCGAGACGTGCCGGCATCGGTCGTGGCACGGAGCGCGACGCGCGCTCAGCGAGATACACCGACCCCTGCGCTTGGGTCGTGGCGCCGATCCATGCCACCCTCGTCTCGTCGGCTGCGATGCCGTCGATGCGCACGCACGGCTGGTCGATCACCCCGAGTCCACCGTCAGGACCGATCGTCGCCAGGTGCTCGCCCTCGCCGTCGGCGTAGGCGCACACGAGCATCGCGTCCGCGCCCCCTGCTGCGAGCCAGCGGCACGTGGTCCACCTCGGCCGCTGGAACTCCACGCGCGCGGCGCTCAGGCGTCGCACCGCACCGTCGCGGTCGCGGAGCCAGGGCTGCCAGAAGCCCGCTCCCTCCGTCACGTACGCGAGCGAGCCGTCCGCGAGCCAGGTGGGCTGCCCGGCCGAGCACGCTCGCCCGCCGTCGAGGCGACGTGGGGCGAGCAGCGCGGGACGACCCCCGCGGAG
>PLCI01000077.1:0-3086 GCA_003135595.1 Acidimicrobiaceae bacterium
AGCACCTGCCCGGCGATCGCCAGCGCGTGCGCGAGTACGCCGCGATCAGCGCGCTCGACCTGCTTCGTCGCCGGCTCGACGAGCGCACGGCGTAGGTTTCCCAGCGTCGCTGGATCGCAACGAGGAGGTCCCATGACCACGCTGGACGTCGAGGTCGACCCGGTCGCCGTCGGCCTCGATCCCGAGCGGCTGAGCCGCATCGCGCCGCACTTCGACGCGCACGTGAAGCAGGGGCACCTCGCCGGATGGCTGAGCGCGATCGGCCGGGACGGCCAGGTGGCGTGGATCGGCCAGGGCGGCCGCCGCCACGAGGCGAACGACCTCCCCGTGGAGGCCGACACCATCTGGCGCATCTACTCGATGACCAAGCCCGTGACCTCGCTCGCCGCGATGATGCTGTTCGAGGAGGGTCGCTTCGATCTCAACGACGAGGTCGCGACGTGGCTCCCTGAGTTCGCCCGTCCCGAGGTCTACGTGGAGGGCTCCGTCGAGGACCCCGTCACGAGGCCCGCGTCCGGGCCAATCCGCGTCTGGCACCTGCTGACCCACACCGCAGGGCTCACGTACGGGTTCCAGCGCTGCCACCCGGTCGACGAGATCTACCGGCGCCGGGGCTTCGACTTCGGCCCGCCGAAGGGGCTCGACCTCGCCGGCGCCGTCCAGCAGTTCGCCACGATGCCGCTCGTCTTCGACCCGGGGGCCGCGTGGAACTACTCGGTGGCGACCGACGTCGTCGGGCGGCTGGTCGAGGCGTGGGGCGAGATGCCGCTCGACGAGTTCTTCTCGAAAAGGATCTTTGAGCCGCTCGGGATGACCGACACCGGTTTTTGCTGCCCCGAGGCATCGCTCGGCCGCCTGGCCGAGCTCTACGTCTACGCCGGCGGCGACGCCTACCGCCCAGGCGGCGCGATGAGCGTCGCGGCGACGCGTCCTCCCGCGATGTTCTCGGGAGGCGGCGGGCTCGTGTCCACGGCGCACGACTACCACCGGTTCGCGACGATGCTGCTCCAGGGCGGCGCGCTCGGCGACGTCCGCCTCGTGGCACCGAGCACGATCGCGCTGATGTCGACGAACCTGCTGCCCGGCGGCGCGGACCTCGAGACGCTCGCCCAGGACAGCTTCTCGGAGGTCACCATGTCCGGCATCGGCTTCGGGCTCGGCCTCAGCTGCGTGATCGACCAGGCACGCAACCGGATGCCGACGTCCGAGGGCACGGTCTCGTGGGGCGGGGCGGCCTCGACGACATTCTGGGTGGACCCCTCCGAGGACCTCACGGTCGTGTTCTTCACGCAGCTCCTGCCGAGCTCGACCTACGCGATCCGCCGCGAGCTCCAGCGCCTCGTGTACCAGGCGATCGTCGACTGACAATCCGTCGGTGCGCCGTGCCTCGTTCCTAGGCTCGCCACGCCATGACCCCGAGTGACCCGAGGACGCCGTGACCGACGGCACGTCGACCCCGGTGCGCGCCTTCTTCGCGATCTTCCCCGACGAGGCCGCCCGGGGCGAGCTCGTCGACGTCGCCCCGGACGAGTCCGACGAGGTCCGCGTGTCCGACATGGCGGAATGGCACGTGACGCTCCGATTCCTCGGCCAGGTCCACAGCGACGTGATCCCGCGCGTGATCAACGCCGCGACCGATGCCTTGGCGCGCGTCGCGCCCTTCGACGTGCGGCTCGGGCCGATGACCGCGCTCGGGACCGGCGCCAAGGTGCTCTTCGTGCCCGTCGAGGGCGCCGACGACGCCGCCCGGGTGCTCGACTCTGCGCTCGGCGAGGACGTCGAGCCGAGGGACGGCCCGTACCGAGGGCACCTGACGCTGGCCCGTGCGCGGGGCAGGGGGCGCCTGTCGAGCTCGCTCTCGGGCCGTCCGGTCAGCCTCACGTTCCGCGCCACGGAGATAGCCCTCGTCGCGTCGCGCCTGGAGCCCGAGCGGGCGGTCCACCAGGTGATGGGGCGGTTCGCCCTCGGGGGCTCGAGATCCGCCTGACCGAACATGTGTTCGGGTACAGTGACCCCGCTGAGCGACCGATGTGACGGCACCTCTCTAGGGTTCAAGACGAGCACAAGGAGCACGAAAAGATGGCTACGGACGAGCAGAACAAGGCACTCGACACCACCCTGACCGCGATCGAGAAGCAGTTCGGCAAGGGGTCGATCATGCGCCTCGGCGAGAACGTCCACATGCAGATCGACTCGATCCCGACCGGGGCGCTCGCCTTGGACCTGGCCCTTGGGATCGGGGGCCTGCCCCGGGGCCGCATCGTCGAGATCTACGGCCCCGAGTCCTCGGGCAAGTCGACCCTCGCCACCCACGTGGTCGCCGAGGCGCAGCGAAACGGCGGGATCTGCGCCTACATCGACGCCGAGCACGCGATGGACCCGGTCTACGCCGCGGCGATCGGCGTCAACGTGGATGACCTGCTCATCTCCCAGCCCGACACCGGCGAGCAGGCCCTCGAGATCGCCGACATGCTGATCCGCTCGGGTGCGCTCGACGTGCTCGTCATCGACTCGGTCGCCGCTCTCACGCCGCGAGCGGAGATCGAGGGCGAGATGGGCGACACCCACGTGGGCCTCCAGGCGCGGCTCATGAGCCAGGCGCTGCGCAAGCTCACCGCGAACCTGTCCAGGTCGAACACGGTCGCGATCTTCATCAACCAGCTCCGCGAGAAGATCGGCGTGATCTACGGCTCGCCGGAGGTGACCCCCGGCGGGCGCGCGCTGAAGTTCTACGCGTCGATCCGCATCGACATCCGACGCATCGAGACGATCAAGGACGGCGTCGAGGTTGTCGGCAACCGGACCCGCGCGAAGGTCGTGAAGAACAAGTGCGGCGCGCCGTTCCGCCAGGCGGAGTTCGACATCATGTACGGCCAGGGGATCTCGCGGGAGGGCTCGCTGCTCGACGTCGCCGTCGAGCTCGGGTTCATCAAGAAGTCCGGGGCGTGGTTCACCTACGAGGGCGAGCAGCTCGGGCAGGGACGCGAGAACGTGAAGACGTACCTGAAGGAGAACCCCCAGCTCATGGCCGAGATCGACGAGCGCGTCCGCGCGCACCTCGCGCCGGTGTCCGAAGCGGCCGCCGA
>PLCI01000077.1:3107-14551 GCA_003135595.1 Acidimicrobiaceae bacterium
TCAAGCCGTCCATCTCCACGGTGCGCCGCTGACCTCACGGTCCTAGGTGCGCCACGTCTGAGGGAGCACCGTTGTCTGCAAGTCCCCCCGCCTCGCTTGAGGCGATCGGTCTGACCGACGCACGTCGTGTCGAGGCCGCCGCGTTCGGCGACGACGCCGTCGCGAGAATCACCAGGATCGACCGCGGCATCGCGTCTGCCTGCACAGCAGCAGGCGAGGTGCGCATGGCGATCCCGCTCAGCGCCGATCTCGCCGTCGGCGACTTCGTCACGATCGACGCCGCGGGCGCCATGAGCCATCGCCTGGATCGACAAGGCGCCGTGACGAGGCTCGTCGGTCACCGCCGCGACACGGTGCAGGTCGTCGCTGCGAACGTCGACCTGATCCTCGTCGTGCGCCCGCTCGACCTGTCGCTGTCGCCGGCTCGAATCCAGTCCCTGCTCACGCTCGGCTTCGATGCCGGCGCGACGCCCGTCGTGGTCCTGACCAAGGCCGACCTCGTCGAGGACCCCGGCGAGCAGGTCGCTGCCATCGAGTCCATCGCGCCGGGCGTCGAGGTCCTCGTCGTGAGCGCGATCACCGGCGAGGGCATCGATCGGCTGCGAGAGCTGGTCCACGCGAGGACCGTCGTCTTCCTCGGGGAGTCCGGCGGGGGAAAGTCCACGCTCGTGAACCTCCTCGTGGGCGCCGAGGTGCTCGCGACCGCCGAGACCCGCTCGGACGGCCAGGGTCGCCACACCACCTCGCACCGAGAGCTCGTCGCCCTCCCGGGCGGTGGTGCGATCATCGACACGCCAGGCGTGCGCGAGGTGGTGGCGGCGACGACCCACGCGCTGGTGGACGAGGGCTTCGCGGACATCGCCGAGCTGGCCGCGTCGTGCCGATTCGGTGACTGCTCGCACGGTGCCGAGCCAGGCTGCGCCGTCGTCCGCGCGCTCGGGGCGGGCGAGCTCGAGCAAGCCCGACTCGACGCCTACGAGGCGGCGCTCCGCGACGCCGCGTGGAACGAGCGCCGCGCCGACAAGGCAGCCCTGGCCGCCCAGCGGAAGAGCTACCGGGCCCTCACGAAGCAGCGCCGCAGCGACGCCTGGTAGCTAGGCGAGCGGGTGACCGGTCGCGGGCGGAGACGGCGGGCTCTCGCCGGCGCGATTGCTCGCGTAGACCCGAACGACGCACGACGAACCCGCTGCGAGCCCGCGGATGGTGCCCTGGTGCGTCGTGCCCGAAAAGTGGGCTGTCCGCACCGCGCCACCGCAGCTCATCGTGACCTTGTAGCCGGAGATCGAGGCACCCCCGGTCGACGTCGGTGCCGACCAGGTCGTGCGAAGCCCATGGGCGATCCCGACCACGCTCGTGATCCTGGGAGCCGACGGGACGGTGGCGGGCATTCGCACGGTCACCATCGCCGTCGCCGAGACCTGCCCGTCGTCGGCGACCGACGTGACGCCAAGTCGGTAGGTGGCGCCGGGGGCGAGCTTCGTGACCGTCGCGGCGAGGCCGACGACCGGGCCCTTGTCAGCCGTTGCGCCGCCGACGAGCGTCGCGGTGATCTCGAAGTGGCTGATGCCCACGCCGATGTTGCTGGGCGCGTACCACGTGAGGTGGGCCGTGTGACCATTTGGCGTCGCGTGCAAGCCAGTCACGGAACCTGGCGGCGTGCCCGTGACCCACGTCGCGCCCATCGCCTCGGTTCCGGCCGTCGCGCCGGCGGTGTTGTAGTAGCCGACCGCGGTGCACTCAACCCCGGCTGCGCACGAGACGCCCAGCAGCTCGTGGTCGGTTATGGCACCGAACGGGATGCCCGCGATCGCGAGCTGTCCCCACTTCCCGTTGGTCATCTGCGCCGTGGCCGCGTGAAGCGCGCCGTTCTTGTCCGAGAGGGCGCCAACGATGGTGCAGGACTTGGTCGTGGCGACACACGAGATGCCGTCAGTGAATGGGTTGTTGAAATTGCTCGGGAGGGGAACGTCGACGGCGTGGCCCCAGACACCTCCGGCCTCGGTGAAGGTCTCAGAGAACCCGTTTCCGTTCTTGTCCACCCAATTTCCAGCGGCGACGCAGTCAGCAGAGGCGACACACGAGACTGACGAGAGGTACTCGCTCGGGTTCGACGCGTCCTTTGGATTCGCGACGATGACGCTGGTGCCCCAGACGCCGGCGTTCTCCTCGACGTAGGTGGCGCGTTCGGTGATCTGGCCCGCCTGGGCACCTACTGCCACGCAGCTCGTTGACGTCGCGCAAGAGATCGAGCCGAGCTCAATGCCGACGTTCCCTCCGATAGGGGACAGTTCTTGAGGACTCCCGGTCAGAGCGCCACTCGAAAATTTGTCGACCACCGAGTGCACTTGGTTGCCTGTGGTGAGATATTCGCCAACCAACTGGCATGTTCCACCGGCAACACATGAAACAGATTGGAAGCTGGTTAGCGCCGGCGATGATGCCGCGTCGCCCGGGACTGGCAGCTCAACGCCTCTCGCCCACGCGCCAGCTGTCTCGACGGCGTAGAAGCTCTCTGTTTGCACAGTGCTGATTCTGTAGTCGCCTACAGCGACGCAATTCCCGACGCCGAAACAGGAGATCCCGTTCAGGTCCGAAAACGTGTAATCGGGCGCATTCGCAGGTGCAAGGATCTGTTCACTCGACCACGTTCCAGATGTGAGGCCGAATGCCATTGCATGCGTAATCCCGATTGTGTCTTCATATGATCCGACAGCCGAACAACTCCCGCCTGAAGGACAACTGACTTCACTAGCGACAGCATTCGGTATCGGTCCTGCGTTGATTGCGAGGGGCAACTCAACGGCGAGGGGTGGTGAGCCTGTCGCCCAGGCATCGATTGGTAACGCAACCGCGATTGCAACGCCAAGTGCGCTTGTGATGGCCAAGGTCGTCATCCTTCGCATGGTTGCAGATGCACGCAGGTTGGTGTGGTCTGACATCGGAGGCCCGCCTTTCGGTTGCGGAGTGGTGCGAACTTCATTGATGTGACCGCGGAGTCAAAACGAGCCTATGTCTCTCGTGGGGAGGCGCTGCTGCATAGTTAGATCCCACTGGGCATCGAAGATATGTCGACCTGCGAATTGTGGGCCATGACCATGCTGCGCAGTAGCGTCGCCAGAGTGTCAATTGCGGGACTACGTCACTCTCTGCATCGCCTTCTAGGAAGAGTTGTCAGAGCCATCCACAAATTGTCGGCTGAGGCTGGAATCGTTGGTGCTGAAGACAATCTTGCGAGAGGATTCGGGGCATTCGGATCTGGCAGCGCACTGCTGTTTCCACAAGGTGTCATCTACAACGAGTCCTATATCCAGATCGGAGAGGGCACAATGGTCGGCCCGGGCGTATGTCTCACCGCCGGCATGGGTCCGGGGCAGTCAATGCTCACGAATCCAGTCGTCTCTATTGGCGATCGCTGTGTGATCGGCCGTGGTAGCCACCTGATTGGGCACTGGTCAATCCAGCTCGGCGACGACATCCAGACTGGGCCGTACGTCTACATCACTGACCAGAACCACGGCTACGAGGACCCGTCGATTCCCGTCGGCATCCAGCCGACGAGGGAGAAGGCGGTCCGGATCGGTTCGGGCAGCTGGCTGGGGGCGAACGTGGTGATCCTGCCGGGCACGGTCCTCGGGAGGAACTGCGTCGTGGCCGCGGGTGCAGTCGTCCGAGGGGAGTTCCCCGACCACTGCGTCGTCGCAGGTGTCCCAGCCAAGGCCGTGCGTATCTACAAGGACGGGGAGTGGCACCGACCTCTGACGTAGCCGACGACGCATCGAGACGGCGACGCTTCGGGCTCGACCTGCGACCTCTCCAGGGGTCGAAGGACTATCGCGCCCTGTTCATCGCGGGACTCGTCGGCACGATCGGCGAGCAGGGGACCTACGTCGTCGTGCCGTACCAAATGAAGCTTCTGACGGGCTCGTTCATCGACGTCGGGCTCCTCGGTGCCGTCGAGATCGTCCCGCTCGTGATCTTCGGGATCCTCGGCGGTGCGCTCGCCGACGCCGTGGACAAACGCCGGATGATCATCTCGACAGAGGCCCTCATGGTGCTCGGCACGGCCGGACTGCTCGTGAACGCCATCGTTGGCCGGCCGCGCGTGTGGGTGCTCTTCGTCGCGGTCATCGTCTTCGCAAGCGCGGACGCCTTGCAGCGTCCGTCGCTCGACTCGATCGTGCCCCGGCTCGTGCCACACGATCAGCTGTCGGCCGCGTCGTCGCTCTCCACGTTCCGCTGGACCTTCGGCTCGATCATCGGGCCGATCGCGGGCGGGACGGCCGCGGTCGTGATCGGGCCGTCATCGTGGTACGCGGTTGACGCCGGGACCTTCGCCGTCACGCTGCTGTGCTTCGTCGCGCTGGCCTCCTCCCCGCCGTCGGTGAAGCAGCGCCCTGACGTGCGCCACGTGTTCGCCGGGGTCGGGTACGCCATTCGGCGCCGGGACCTGCTGGGGACCTACCTCATCGACTTCTCGGCGATGCTCTTCGCCTTCCCGGTCGCCCTGTTCCCCTTCCTTGCCACGCGCTACCACGATCGGTTCGCCCTCGGACTTCTCTACGCCGGGCTGCCCATCGGCGCGCTGGTGGCATCGCTCACGTCGCGGTGGACCGCGCGCGTCCACCACCACGGCCGTGCGATCGTCGCGGCCGCGGTCGTCTGGGGACTCGCCGTTGCCGGCTTCGGACTCGCCAACGGCCTGCTGGTCGCGATCCTCGCCCTGGTCGTCGCGGGCGGCGCGGACGCCATCAGCGGCATCTTCCGCATGACGATGTGGAACGCCTCGATCCCCGACGAGATGCGGGGCCGGATGGCCGGCATCGAGCTGCTCAGCTACTCGACGGGCCCCGAGCTCGGTCAGCTGCGCAGCGCCTTCGTCGCCTCTGTCACCTCGTTGCGCACGTCCGTGGTCTCCGGCGGCCTCATCTGTGCGGCGTCGTGCGGTGCGCTGGTCGCCCTGCTGCCGACGATGTGGCGCTTCGATGCGCGGACCGACCCGAACGTCGCCGAGGTGCGCGCGCAGCGAGCCGCGCCGCTCGATCACCCCGAGCCCTGACGCTCCAGCGCCCGGCCTCCTCCGCCTACCATCGATCGATGGCGCCCGGCGACACCGAGGGTGGCTCCGAGCACCAGCAGCTCTTGGTGACGGTGACGGGCCAGGACCGCCCCGGCATCGCCGCGACACTCTTCGGCGCGCTTGATGCCGTCGACGCGCAGGTGACCGACATCGGCCAGATCACGATCAAGGGCCACCTCGTCGTCTGCGTGGAGCTCGACTGCCCCGCAGACGTCACGCCCGCCCAGGTGCGCCGCTCGGTGCTGTCCTCGGACCTGGGCGGCGACGACCGACTACAGGTCACGGTCTCGGCGACCGAGCTGCCTATCGGCGCGATCGGTCGCCGGCTCCTCGTGACCTTGACCTCGTCGTCGCTCACGGCGGGGGCCATGGCGCGGGTGTGCACGGTGATCTTCGAGTCGGGCGGGACGTGCGAGCGCATCGTGCAGCTCGCGACCTACCCGGTGCAGTGCTACGAGCTGGTCGTCCTCGGCGCGGACCACGAGCTCCTGCGCACCTCGCTCGCTGCCGAGTCCTCGCGCAGCGGGATCGACCTCGCCGTCCAGCGAGCGGGGCTGCACCGAAGGGCCAAGCGGCTCGTGGTGCTCGACGCCGACTCGACACTCCTGACCGAAGAGGTGATCGACCTGCTCGCTGCAGAGGCCGGCGTCGAGCGCGAGGTGGCCGCGATCACCGAGGCCGCGATGGCCGGCGGGCTGGAGTTCGCCCCCGCCCTCGCGGCTCGCGTCGCCCTCCTCAAGGGCCTCTCGGTCGACGCGCTCGCGACGGTCGCGGGCCGCCTCGAGCTCGCGCCAGGTGCGCGCACGCTCGTGCGCACGCTGCGCCGGCTGGGCTTCGCGACCGCGGTCGTGAGCGGCGGGTTCCACGAGGTCCTCGACCCGATGTGCGCGGACCTCGGCGTCGACCGGGTGGCGGCCAACCGACTGGTGGTGGCTGACGGTCGACTCACCGGCGAGATCGACGGCCCGGTCGTCGACCGCGCCGGCAAGGCCTCGGCGCTGCGCCGCTTCGCTGACGAGCTCGACGTCCCTCTCACCCAGACCGTGGCCGTCGGCGACGGCGCGAACGACGTGGACATGATCGCGATCGCCGGTCTCGGGATCGCGTTCAACGCGCGACCGGTGGTCCGCGACGCGGCCGACGCAGCGCTCTCGGTGCCCTACCTCGACGCCGTCCTCTTCCTCCTCGGGATCCCCCGCGAGGAGATCGAGGCCGCAGAGGAGCCCGAGGGTGACGATCCCCCCGGTGAGACAGAAAGCGTGCAGTAGTCTCACCACGCGAGGAGGGGCATGCACGTTGCGATCGACGCGTCGAGGTGCCAGGGCCACGGGCGGTGCTTCTCGATCGCCTCGGCGCTGTTCGAGAGCGACGAGCTCGGCAACGGCGTGGTGATCGCGGACGGCACCGTCGGGCCCGGCCAGGAGCACCACGCGCATATGGCCGTCGCGAACTGCCCCGAGGGCGCCGTCAGCATCGAGGGGGCCTGATGGCCCACCTGCCGGTCGCCGACTTCGCGACGGACTTCGACCACACCGACCCCGCGTGGGTGAACGACCCGTACCCGATCTACGAGGACCTCCGGGCGCGCTGCCCGGTCGCGCACTCCGACCGCTACGGGGGCGCGTGGCTGCCCGTGCGCCACGAGGACGTCGCCTCGATCGCGAGCGACCACGAGCACTTCACGAGCCGCACCGTCGTGGTCAACGAGGGGCGCCCCGGCCCCCAGGCACCGCCTGCACCGATCGGCGTGGCGCCGCCCATCACCTCTGACCCCCCGTTCCACCAGCTGGCACGCCGCCTGTTGCTGCCCGCGTTCTCGCCCAGGGCGATCGACGAGCTCGAGGGCTTCACGCGCGAGCTGTGCATGCAGCTCCTCGACGGCCTGGGCGACGTCGCCGAGCTCGACGCGGCGATCGACTATGCCCAGCACATCCCCGTCGGGGTGATCGCGAAGATGCTCGGCTTCCCGCCCGAGGACGGGGACCTCTTCCGGGGGTTCGTCCACATCATCTTGGAGGGCGTCGACCTGCCCTTCGAGGAGCGCATCGCGAGCTTCGAGCCGCTCGGGGACTATTTCGAGGCCCAGATCATCGACCACCAGGAGCACCCGCGCGACGACCTCACGACGTTTCTGCTCAACGTCGAGATCAACGGGCAGCGACTTGAGATGCGCCACGTGTTCGGCACGATGGTGCTGCTCCTCGCCGCCGGCATCGACACGACGTGGTCGGCGATCGGGGCGTCGATCTGGCACCTGGCACGGACCGGGGCCGACCGCGAGCGCCTCGTCGCCGAGCCCAAGCTGATGGCGACCGCGATCGAGGAGTTCCTCCGTGCCTACGCGCCGGTGACGATGGCCCGGCTCGTGAAGGAGGACTTCGAGTTCCAGGGGCGCGCCATGAAGAAGGACGACTGGGTGCTCCTCAGCTTCCCCGCCGCCAACCGCGACCCGGCGGTCTTCGAGCGTGCTGACGAGGTCCTGATCGACCGCGAGGTGAACCGCCACGCGGCGTTCGGCCTCGGGGTGCACCGATGCGTGGGCTCGAACCTGGCGCGCATGGAGCTGCGCGTCGCGCTCGAGTGCTTCTTGGAGCGGTTCCCCGAATTCCACGTCGCCGACGAGTCGGCCGTGACGTGGGCGCGCGGCCAGGTCCGCGGACCGAGGACCCTTCCGCTCGTCGTCGGCTAGCGCGCCTCTCTGTCGCTGAGCGCCTCGAGGACCTGGCGCAGCGTCGCGCCCTCTGCTCGCACGGTCACGAGGGCATGGAACAAGAGGTCCGCGGCCTCGTTCACCACGGCGCTCGCATCGTGCTCGGCCGCGGCGACCGCGAGCTCGGTCGCCTCCTCGCCCAGCTTCTTCAGCCGCAGGTTCTTGTCGTCGAGCAGCCGGCGCACGTAGCTCGACTCGTCGCTCTCGCCGGCCGCGCGACGCCCGATGAGCTCGTCGAGGCGAGCGAGGACGCCCGGGAGCGCCGCCGCATCGTCGAAGCAGCGCTCCGACCCGGTGTGGCAGGACGGGCCGTCGGGGCGCACGACGGCGAGCACCGCGTCGTGGTCGCAGTCCGCGACGAGCGCCACCACGTGCTGGACGTTGCCGCTCGTCTCGCCCTTGTGCCACAGGCCCCGGCTCTGCGAGCGGTAGTGCATCTCGCCGCTTGCGACCGTGGCCTCGAGCGCCTCGCGGTCCGCGTGGGCCACCATCAGGACCGCGCCGGTCGCGGCGTCGACGGCGACCACCGTGACGAGGCCCGCGCCCTTGTCGAAGTCGAGCGTCTCGAGGTCGATCGGGGCGCTCACGACGACCCGGCGGTCGTTCGCACGCGCAGCCCTGCGTCGAGCATGGCCGACTTGACGTCGTCGATGCGCAGCGTGCCGTCGTGCAGGGCGCCGGCGAGGAGCGCGGCGTCCGCGCCGACCTCGAAGGCCTCGATCACGTGGGCGGCCGTGCCCGCGCCGCCAGAGGCGATGATCGGCACCGAGACGGCGTCGCGCACGGCTTTCAGGAGCTCGAGGTCGTAGCCCGAGCGCGTCCCGTCGCGGTCGACGCTCGTCACCAGCAGCTCGCCCGCGCCACGCTCGACGCACTCGACGGCCCAGTCGACGACGTCGAGGCCGGTGCGCCCCGTCGCCATGCGGGTGCGCACCTCCCAGCTGCCCGACTCGGTGCGCGCCGCGTCGAGGTTGGCCACGGTGCACTGCGCGCCGAACGCGGCGGCGACCTCGCCGATGAGCTCGGGGCGCTCGACGGCGGGGGAGGTCAGGCAGACCTTGTCCGCCCCGGCGTTGAGCGCCGCGCGCGCGTCGTCGAGCGTCCGGATGCCGCCACCGATCACGAGCGGGATGAAGACCGACGCGGCGGTCCGCTCTGCGACGTCGAGCACGGTGCTGCGTCCCTCGGTCGACGCGGTGATGTCGAGGAAGACGAGCTCGTCGGCGCCGTCGGCCTCATAGGCAGCCGCCATGGCCACGGGATCGCCGATCTCGACGAGGTCCTCGAACTGCGTGCCCTTGACCGTGCGGCCGTCGCGCACGTCGAGGCACACGATCAGCCTCGCGCTCGGCATCAGGTCACCTCCCAGCGGACCTGTCCCTTGGTCGAAAAGACAGTGCTGGTCGCTTCGAGGGCGTGGCGGAGCGCGAGGCCGACGGCCTTGCAGGCCGCCTCGGTCACGTGGTGCGGGTCCTCGCCACGGACGACCACGACATGGAGGGTCGCGCCCGCCGCGGTCGCGAAGCTGCGCAGCACGTGGTCGTAGGTGCGGTCGGGGAGCGAGCCGCCCCAGAACGCGCGGCCGCCCACGTCGATCGTGGCGCTCACGAGCGCGTCGTCCATCGGGATCGTCGCGGTGCCGTAGCGGGCGCAGGCGGCCGGCGTGGCCTCGAGCACCGCGCGGCCGAGGGTGAGCGCGACGTCCTCCACCAGGTGGTGCTCGAGGTCACCGGTCGCCGACACCGTCAGGTCGAAGCTCGCGTAGCGCGCGAGCGTGGCGAGCATGTGGTCGAAGAACCCGTCCCCGGTCGACACGGTCACGACGGGCTGTGCGGACCCGATCGCGAGCTCGACGGTCACGTCGGTCTCGGTAGTGGTGCGCCGAACGGTGGTCATGAGTGCAGCTCCTGGCTCAGGCCCTCGGGGTCGAGGACGCCGGTGTACAAGGCGGTGCCGACGATCACGGCGTCGACGGCGAGGTCCCGCAGCGCGGCGAGGTCGCCCTTGCTCGAGACGCCGCCCGCGATCGCGAGTCGATGCGAGGTCGCTGCCCGCATGCGGCGCACGAGGGCGAGATCAGGGCCACGTGACGCGCCCTCGACGTCGACGGCCGTGACGACGACCTGGCACAGGGGCAGCGCGGCAACCGAGGCCGCGAGCTCGATCGGGTCGCGCGTCGTCTGGACCTGCCACCCCTCGGTCGTGAGGCCCCCGCCGCGCACGTCGAGGGCCAGCGACACTTGCTGCGGCGCAGCCGCCGCGATCGAGGCGAGCCAGGCGGGGTCGGCCACCGCCCTCGTCCCCACGACGACCGACCTTGCACCCGCGGCGAGGAGGCGCGCGACCGCGGCGTCGTCGCGCACGCCGCCCCCGACGTGGACGTCGAGCCCGTCGATCGCGCAGATGCGCTCGACGATCGCGGCGTTGTCGCCCCGGCCGGTCGCCGCGTCGAGGTCGACGAGGTGCAGCTCATAGAAGCCGAGGGCCCGCCAGCGCTCGGCCACTGCCGCAGGGTCGGCGAGCCGGATGAGCTCGTGGTCGTAGCTGCCGCCACGGAGCTGCACGCAGTGGCCCTCGCGCAGGTCGATCGCGGGCACCACGATCACGGCGCGACCTCCTCGAGGAACGCGCGGACCATGGCGGTGCCGGGGGCGGAGGACTTCTCAGGGTGGAACTGGACGCCGAGGATGCGGTTCGCCCGGATCGTCGCGGGGATGACCTGGCCCTCGATCCTCGAGGTCGCCGTCACGCGGTGCAGGCCGTTGCTCGGACACGAGTAGCCGTGCGCGTAGTAGCCCCAGCGAAGCCCGGACGCGTCGAGCGTCGGCTCGGTGGCGTTCTCGACCACCTCCCAGCCGATGTGCGGGCGGCGCCGCGTCCGCAGCTGCTGGACCCTCCCGGGCAGGACTCCCAGCCCGTCGAGTTCGCCCTCGTCGGAGCGGTCGAAGAGCAGCTGCATCCCGAGGCAGATCGCGAGGCACGCGAGCCCGTCGCTCAGCGCGTCCGCCAGCCGTGCGGCGTCGCTGCTGAGACGGGACATGGCGGTGTCGAACGCGCCGACGCCGGGCAGCACCGCGACGTCGGCGTCGCAGAGCGCGGCCACGTCGCGCTCGTGGACGACGTCGCCCGCGGCGGCGAGGACCTTCTCGAGCGAGTGCACGTTGCCCGCCCCGTCGTCGAAGATCGCGATCTTCATCGGTCCGAGCCGATCAGGAGCTCGAACGCCTCGTCGAGCTGCTCGCGCGGCCCGATCGTGACCCGCACGAGGTCGCCGAAGACAGGCAGCGACGTATAGGCGCGTGCGAGCACGCCGGACTCGAGCAGCCGGTCTCTGAGCCTGGTCGCGTCCTCGACGAGCACGGCCACGAAGTTTGCCTCCGAGGCGATGACCTGGAGCCCATGGGCGCCCAGCCGTGCGGCGAAGTCGTCGCGAAGCGCCCGCACCTCTGCGACGCGGTCCCGCACCCAGTCGAGGTCGTGGCGCAGGACGCCGATCGCGACGGCCTCGGCGACGCCGCTCACCTTGTAGGGGCCCCTCGAGATGGCGATCGCTGCGACCACGTCTGGGTGGCCGAGTCCGTAGCCGACGCGCAGCCCGGCCAGGCCGAACGCCTTCGACAGGGTCCGCACGATCACGAGGTTCTCGAACTCGTCGAG
>PLCI01000120.1 GCA_003135595.1 Acidimicrobiaceae bacterium
GTGCTCGCGCCGGTCGTTGGCAACCTCCCGGCGATCCTCCAGCTCACGAAGTACCAGCCCCAGTCCAAGACCTCCGGGATCGCCTTCATCACCAAGCTCGGGTACCTGCCCAGCCAGTCCTACATCGACCCCAACGTCGGCTACAACTCCCAGGCGGTCGGACACGCGGCGGCGCTCGCGTGGCTGCACGGGCACGTGCCGTGGTGGAATCCCGACGCCGGACTCGGCCTCCCGCTTGCCGCCAGCATCCAGAACGCGAGCTTCTTCCCGCTTGTGCTCCTCCAGGCGCTCTCGAACGGGTCACTCTGGTACCACGTCGCGCTCGAGTGCGTGGCGGGCGTGGCCACCTTCCTCTTGCTGCGCCAGCTGCGCTGCTCGACCATCGCGTCCAGCGCCGGGGGGATCGCGTTCGGCCTCTGCGGCGCGCTTGCGTGGCTCACGAACGCGCCCGCCAACCCGCTGGCATTCCTGCCGATGTGCCTCCTCGGGATCGAGTACGCCGTCAGCGCCACCGACGCGCGGCGACGCGGCGGCTGGATCGTGCTGGCGCTCGCCGTGTGGCTCTCCATTGTCGCGGGGTTCCCCGAGGTCACCGCCCTCGACGGCGGCGTGGTGGCGTTGTGGTTCCTGCTCCGGGCCGCCCAGCGCCCGCGCGAGTTGCGCGGGTTCCTCACCCGTGGTGCCCTCGGCGTCGGGGTGGGCCTGCTACTCGCCCTCCCGGTGCTCAACGCGTTCTATCGGCTCATCCACCACGGCCAGATCGGCCAGCACACCTACCCGCTCGCGGACCTCATCATCCCGAAGGCGGGTCTCGCGCAGTTCGTGACGCCCTACTTCTTCGGCGGCATCTTCGACCTGCCGCCGAGCTTCGACCCCACGCTCACGAACTCGTGGTCGAGGATCGGCGGCTACGCGGGGGTGATGCTCACTGTCCTCGCGATCGGCGGGCTCATCGGTTGCCTGTGGCACAGCCGCGAGCGCCTCTTGCGCTGCCTGCTCGCCGCCTGGGCGATCCTCTTCATCGGCTCGTCCTACGGGGTGCCGGGGCTCCACCAGGTCGTGGAGAACGTGCCAGGGCTCGTCCACATCGCGACCTTCCGCTACGCGACGGGGTCCGCCCTGCTCTGCATGTGCGTGCTGGCCGCCTTCTGCCTCGACGACCTCCTCGACGCGTCGCCGATGCGCGCGCTCGGCCAGCTGGTGCCGGGGATGGCGGCGGCCCTCGGCGCCTTCGCGATCGGCTTCGTCGCCACGCCGGCGGGCCGCGCGTGGGCCCACACGCACCTGCCCCGGTGGTACTGGGGCAGCATCGTGATCCTCGGGCTCGGGATCCTGGCGGTGCTCGTGTGCGTGGCGATCGCGTTCCTGGGCAGCAAGCGACTCGCCCACGGCCTCCTCGCGGCGCTCCTCGTCGGCGAGACGATCGGCTTCTTCTTGGTGCCGATCCTCGCGTGGCCGAGGGCAGTGCACTACGACACCGCGCCGGTCGCGTACCTGAGGACCCACCTGGGCACGCAGCGCTTCTACTCGATCTCACCGATCTCACCCAACTACGCCACGTACTACGGCATCGCGTCACTCGACGCTTCGGACCTGCCGATCCCGGGGAACTGGAGCACGTTCGTCGCGACCCGGCTCAACCCGTGCATCCTGCCGTGGCAGTTCGGCAACGGCGGCCCCGTGGCGCACTGCATCCCGCCGCTGTTCGAGTTCATCAAGCACAACGCGACCTACGGGCAGTCAGGTGTCAAGTACCTCCTGTTGGCGCACCAGACGCTCCTCGGCGACTTCCTCCAGCCGCAGCACAAGCCGAAGTCCGGCCTCCCGACGCCCGACGGCGCCGCGACGATGAAGCTCAAGTGGCTGGCGCCGTCGTACTACCCCAACGGCGTGCTCACGACGCTCGACCTCGGCGTCTCCGGTGCCGTGCCCCGACCGCTGACGACGACCGTCTGCAGCAACCACGTCTGCACGTCGGCCACGCCTGGTGCCCCCGGGATCGGTGGCACGCCCTTCCGTCTCGCCACGCCGCTCACCTTGGGCCCCACGCTCTCGGTCACGCTGAAGGCGACCAACGCCTCGCCGATCCACGTGAACACGATCGCGCGGGACTTCGAGTCACCCGCGAACGTGATCGCCGACGGCAAGCGGCTCTACCGCCAGGCCGTCGTCACCTTCGTGTACGCGCCGGCGTCGATCCCGATCCTCGTGTATCGCACCGCGAGCACCAACATCTACCGGATCCCGCACGTGGCGCCCCTCGCGACGGCTCCGGGCTGCGACGTGGCGGCGCACTCGGTGACGTCGTTCTCGGTCGACTGCCCGAGGACAACGGTGCTCACCTATCGCGAGCTCGCCGACCCTGGCTGGAAGGCATCGGTCAACGGCCGCTCGGCGGCGATCACGACCTACGAGGGCGTGTACCAGCGCATCACCGTGCCGAAGGGCACCTCCAGGGTCCGGTTCTCCTACGCGCCGCCGGACGCCACGATCGCCTGGCTCGCCGCGCTCGTCGGGGTGCTCGCGATCCTCGCGGGGCTCGCCCGGCGCCGCCTCTTCGGCGCGTCGAGCGACGAGGAGCCCGACGTGCCCGCGCCCGCGCCCGCGCCGGCGACCGCACCCGCACCCGCGACCGCACCCGCGGCCGCACCGGCCCGCGCCTAGCCCGGCGGGATCCTCGCTCCGAGGCGGCGCAGGAGCCGCGCGGTCGCGGGGTAGTTCGCCCCGAGCAGCTCGCGCGCACGCGTCGCGGTGAGCGCGATGACCGAGCTGGCCTGCGGCGTGTCGATCACGACCGGCACGCCGTAGTCGGTGATCTCGAGGTCGAGCCGGTTGACGCCCCCGTCGGGGCTCGTGAGCGTCGCGTCGAAGGACAGGACCTGGCCCTGGGTGCCGGTCGTGACCGCGACGTCGAGTCGGCCCTTCCTCGGCAGCTCGATCGGCAGCCCCAGCGTCGAGGGGAGCCGCACGTGATCGAACTGGAAGGTGCTGGTCATCGTCGTCGCGGTGTGGCTCGACGAGACGCGGAAGTGGGCGAACCGCGCGAGGTCTGGGTGGCGCAGGAGGCGTGCGAGCTCGTGGAGCTTGCCGCGGGCCGCCGGCAGGTCCGTCGTGAGCCAGGGCGCGCCGAGCAGCGAGGACATCGCGCCGGCTTCTAGGTAGAGGCCCTGGCCGATGAGGCGGCCCTCGACGGTGACCGTGAGGATGCTGATCGAGTCGGACGCGACGATGTCGGCGGTGCCATGGGTGAAGTCGAATTCGCAGGTGGCCGTGACCGAGATGCCCGAGCTGTCCGAGAACGTGAGGGTGCCCGTCGCGGTCCTCGGCGGGCCAGCCTCGACGCCGAGATGCTTGACGACAGCGCCGGTGGTCGTCGCGGAGGTCGCCGCGAGCGTGGCCGCGCTCGCGACGAGCGCGACGAGAACGAGGATGGCTGCGGCTGCGATGACTCGTGTGCTGCGCACTCACCCTCCTGCGAGGATGGTATCGGTCAGCGAAAGTCTCGAGAGGCGGCGACGGGCGCGCCGAGCTCGAGGACGGCCACGTGCTCGGCGGTCACCGCGAGCGCGCCCTGTGCTCGCTCCAGGCGACCACGGATCACGAGTGCCGGCGCGGTGCCCGCCACGTGGCGCCACCGCGCCCACGCGCCCTTGGAGAAGATGACGTTGACGTGGCCCGTCTCGTCCTCCAGGTTGAGGAACACCGCGCCGTGCGCGGTCTCGGGGTGCTGGCGGTGCGTCACCACGCCGGCGACCACGACGCGCTCTGCCTCCGCGCCGAGCAGCGCCGCGGCCGGGAGGACCCCTCTCGCGGTGAGCCCGGGGCGCGACAGCGACATCGCCGTCGCCTCCGGGGCGAGCCCGAGCGCCCACAGGTCGTCGGCCACGACCTCGAGCGCGGTGGGCTCGTCGAGCACCGGGGCGATCGAGCCCGTCACGATGCCCTCGAGGCGGTCCGCCGAGGACTGCGCCGCCGCCCCCGCGGTCCACGTGAGGGCTCGACGGCTCGCGCCCGTCGCGTCGAGCGCGCCGGCGGCGGCAAGCGCCTCGAGCTGCGCGCGGCTCACCCCCGCTCGGCGCACCAGGTCCTCCTGGCCGTGCCACGGTGCGCCGGCGCAGATGCGCTCGGCGACCGCGCGGCCGAGCCCGCGCACCGTCGTGAGCCCGAGACGCACGCGCGGCCCGCGGCCGTCTTGGTCTGCCTCGAGCGTCGCGTCGGGCCCCGAGCAGTCGACGTCGGGACGCGCGACGTCGACGCCGTGTCGATGCGCGTCGGCGACCAGGCTCTGGGGCGACCAGAACCCCATCGGCTGGGCGTTCAGCAGCGCGGCGAGGAACGCGGCGGGGTGGTGGCGCTTGAGCCACGCCGAGCAGTAGACGAGGTGGGCGAACGACACGGCGTGGGACTCGGGGAAGCCGAAGTTCGCGAACGCGGCGAGCGCGGCGTAGATCGCGTCGGCGGCCTCCGTCGTCACGCCGCGCGCCGCCATCCCCGAGTAGAGGCGGTCCTTCAGGCGCAGCATGCGCAGCTCGGAGCGCTTGGCTGCCATCGCCTGGCGCAGCTCGTCGGCCTCGGCGGGGCTGAACCCCGCGACCGCGACGGCGATCTCCATGAGCTGCTCTTGGAAGAGGGGCACCCCGAGCGTGCGCGCCAGGATCGGCTCGGTGAGCGGGTGCAGGTAGGTGACGGGCTCCTCGCCGCGGCGCCGCCGCAGGTACGGGTTGACCGCGTTGCCCTGGATCGGCCCGGGCCGGATGAGGGCGACCTCGATCACGAGGTCGTAGAAGCACCTCGGGCGCAGCCGCGGCAGCGTCGCCATCTGGGCGCGCGACTCGACCTGGAAGACCCCGACGGTGTCGGCCGAGCACAAGAGGTCATAGACGCTCTCGTCCTGGGGCAGCGCCGAGAGGTCGACCGCCTCGCCGGTTGACTCATACACGAGGTCCACGGTGCGGTGCAGCGCGTCGAGCATCCCGAGCCCGAGCAGGTCGAACTTCACGAGCCCGATCGCCGCGCAGTCGTCCTTGTCCCACTGGAGCACCGTGCGGCCCGCCATGCGCGCCCACTCGACCGGGCACACCTCGACGACGGGGCGGTCGCAGATCACCATGCCGCAGGCGTGCAGCCCGAGATGCCGTGGCCGACCCAGGGCCTCGGTCGCGAGCGCCGCTGCGAGCGGGGCGATGCCGGCGACGGCCGCGGCGTCGTCACCGAGGACGTCTTTGTCGTGGCCCCAGCGGTGCTCCACGCGCGAGGCGGCGCCGGCAGCCGTCGCCGCGGTGTCCCCGAGCGCGCGCGCGACGTCGCGCACCGCGGAGCGCGGCCGGTACGTGATCACGTTCGCGACCTGCGCGGCGTGGCGCCGTCCGTAGCGCGCGTAGACGTACTGGATCACCTCCTCGCGGCGTCCCGACTCGATGTCGACGTCGATGTCGGGGGGGCCGTCGCGCGCGGGCGACAAGAACCGCTCGAAGAGCAGCCCCAGTGAGACCGCGTCGGCGTTGGTGATCCCGATCGCGTAGCAGACCGCGGAGTTCGCCGCCGAGCCCCGGCCCTGGCAGTAGATGCCCTCGCGATGGCAGAACTGCGTGATGTCCCAGACGATGAGGAAGT
>PLCI01000108.1 GCA_003135595.1 Acidimicrobiaceae bacterium
CACGCGATCGGCCCAGCCGGGCGCGCCGAGTCGCTCGTCGCTGCGCTCATCGAGTCACTCGGCGAGTCGTTCACCATCGCCGAGAGCCTGTCACGCTCGGCCGACGCGAGGTGCAATGCTTCCCCTCGTGGGGGACGAGGGCGACGATGCGCGCGAGCGCAGCGACACCCTCCGGACACGCGTGCTGGCCGCCGCGGAACACCGTGAGATCCCTATCGGGACGATCCTCGTCACCGTTGGCGTCGTCGTGGCCACCGGCATGGTGCTCGCACTTGCGTGGACCCTTCGCGTCGACCTGATCCTCGTCGGCGTCGCAGTACTTGTCGCCATGTTCCTCGCCGCCCCCGTCACGGCCCTCGAGAGAATGGGCATGCGGCGTGGTGTGGCCACGTCGCTCGTCTTTCTGGCGGGCCTCGCCCTGTTCGGTGGGGTCACCTACCTCTTCGGCTCGCCGCTCGTCAGTCACCTGCGCGAGTTCGCCAAGCAGCTGCCTGCGCTCTCCCAGCAAGCCCAGCAAGGAAGAGGCACCATCGGGCATCTGGTCAACTGGTTGCACCTGCACAACTGGGTCGTGAAGAACGCCCCGAAGCTCGATCAGCTCGCCAACAATCTTGCAGGACCGGCATTCAGCCTCGGGAAGGCGGCGCTCTCGACGATCGTGAAGCTCGTGCTCGTGGTCATGCTCTCGTTCTTCCTGCTGCTCGACATGCCCAAGATCTGGGGTGGCTTCCTCGGCATGCTGCCGCCACAGCACGCCGAGCGAATCGGTCGCGTCGCCCACGAGGCCTCGACAGGCGTGACGGGCTACGTCGCCGGCAACGTGCTCACCTCGGTCATCGCCGGGCTCGTCGTGTTCGTCTCGCTCCTCCTCTTCGGCGTCCCGTATGCAGGGCTGCTCGGGCTGTGGGTCGGGCTCGTCGACCTGCTCCCGGTCATCGGCGGTCTCCTCGCGGGCGTGCCGACCGTCTTCCTCGCGTTCCTTCACTCCACCTCGGCATTCGTCGGGGTCTTGGTCATCTTCCTCGTCTACTGGCAGGTCGAGAACCACGTATTGAACCCGATCGTGATGTCGAAGACCGTGAAGATGAGCAAGATCGTCGTGCTGCTCGCGGTCATGATCGGTGCGACGCTCGGCGGTCAGATCGCCGGCGCCTTCGGGACGTTCGTCGGGGCGTTGGTTGGCATCCCCGCCGGCAGCGCCATCCAGGTCATCGTCCGTGAGCTGCGCCGCGGCCCGCCGCTGCCCGCGGAGGGCGCAGTATCACCGTAGGCTGCATCGATGCGCACCCTGGTCGTCGTCCCGACGTACGACGAGGCAGAGAACATCGTGTCGCTCCTCGAGGCGATTCGGTCGGTCGCACCTGAGGTCGACGTGCTGGTGGTCGACGACTCGAGCCCCGACGGCACGGGCAAGATCGCCGAGGACACCGGCTCGCGGCTCGGTCAGATCGACGTGCTGCACCGTGGCGCAAAGGGCGGCCTCGGTCGCGCCTACCGCGCCGGATTCGAGCTGGGCCTCGCGCGCGGCTACGACGCGTTTGTCGAGATGGACGCGGACTTCTCGCACGATCCTGCGGCGCTGCCGTCCCTCCTCGACGCAGCGAGTCGCTACGAGGTGGTGATCGGATCGAGGTACGTGCCCGGGGGAGCGATCCCGAACTGGAAGCTCACCAGGCTCGCGCTCTCTCGCTTCGGGAATCTCTACGCGTCGGTCCTGCTGGGCCTGAGGGTGACCGACTCGACCGCCGGCTACCGCGTCTACCGGCGCAGCGCGCTCGAGAAGATCAACTACTCGACGGTCGAGGCCGAGGGCTACGCGTTCCAGATCGAGATGACGTATCGAGCACGGTCGGCGGGTGCGTCCATCAAGGAGGTCCCGATCACGTTCGTGGATCGGACCCAGGGGACCTCGAAGATGTCCTCGGCGATCGTNNCGGAGCACCGAGGCGAGCTTCACGGTCGTCTCTTCGAGCTCGCCCTGGGGGTCCGAGTCGACGACGATCCCGGCGCCACCCCACGCCTCGAACGAGTCGCCGTCGACGAGCAGTCCCCGCAGGCCCAGGGTCCACGTCGACGTGCCGTCCGCGTCGACCCATCCGACCGGTCCCGCCCAGGGACCACGCGGGCTTGGTTCCAGCTCGTTGATGATCGCCAGCGCCGCCTCGCGTGGCACGCCTCCGACGGCGGGCGTGGGGTGCACCGCCGCGAGCGCGCGCATCGCCGCGTCGGCGTCGTGGCGGCCCGACAGCTTGCCGTCGACCCACGTGCCGAGGTGCGCCACGGTGCTGAGGCGCACGACCTCTGGCGTCGCGGGTGCCCCGATCGCGTCGCAGAGCTCTGCCAGCCTCGCGATGATGTCCTCCACGACCAGTCGATGCTCCGCCAGATTCTTCGCCGACGAACGCAGCCAGGCGATGCGGTCGGTCGCGTCGTCGCTGGCGAGCGGCACGGTCCCCGCCAGCGGGTGCGCGGCGACCGCGCCACCGCTCGTGGCGAGGAGTAGCTCGGGACTGGCTCCGACGAAGCGCCGGCCGTCGTGGGGGAATGCGTAGAGGGTGCAGGACGGCTCGGTCTCGTGCAGCGCTCGGGCGAGGGCGGCAACGTCGATCGGCTCCGTGGCGCGGCCGAGCAGCTTCCTCGCCAGCACGACCTTTTCCACTTCCCCGCACTTGATCCGAGCGACGCACGCCTCAACGGCTGCTGCATAGTCCTTGCCGGGCGGCTGCTCGGCTATCGAGTCGATCGCCTGGTGGGGCACCAGCCGGTCGTCACCCGCGAGGATCGAGTGCATCGCTGCCTCGGGTCGCAGAGGGGACCCCTCGCCGATCCCCGTGACCCACGCGGTCGCGCCCGAGGGCTGCCACGCGCACACGAGCGTCGGCACCAGCAGCTCGCCGCTCGAGGTCGCGTCGAAGGGGAGCGAGCCGAGCGCGATGACCCCGGATCCCCCCGGACCGTCGTCGCCCTCGAGCTCGACAGCTTCGAGGACGCCAGCCACCCGTCCGGGCGTCACGGGGTCGGCGAGGCCGTCGTCCAAGGGGATCGTCGTGGCCTGGCCGAAGGCACAGACGACGAGCTCGTCGCTCGCATGCAGCGCGCCGTGACGGGCTGCGGCGCGCTCCAGCTGGCGTGCGCGGTCGCGGCCGAAGCCCTCGAGGAGAACGCGGCGGGCTCGCAGGCTCACGACCGCCCCCGCTTCGTCGCGACCACCAGCTGGCTCAGCCCGCCGCTCAGGAGATGTCGGTTGACGCTTGAGAATCCGGCGTCGCACAGCTCGTCTCGGAGCGCGCCGGGAGTGGGGAGATACGCGACGGACCGAGGGAGGTACCGGTAGGCATCGGCGTCTGAGACCGCGGCGCCGACCAAGGGCACGACCTTGTTGAACCAGACGTCGAAGCCGCGACGCGTCAGGGCGCGCTCCGGGGCTCCGACCTCGAGCAGGGCAAGCCGGCCGCCGGACCGCAGCACGCGGGACATCTCGGTGAGGCACGCCACGCGGTCCGTGAAGTTGCGGAGCGCGAAGCCGCAGACGACGCCGTCGGCGACGCCGGACGCGACCGGGAGGGCGGCCGCGTCGCACTGCGCCCTCGGCAGCGCCGAGCCAGTTGCCGAGAGCATCCCGAAGGAAAGGTCGAAGCCGAGCGCCTCGAAGCCCTCCTTGGTGGCCACGGCGCAGAGCTCGCCGGTGCCGGTCGCGACGTCGACGATGACGCTGCCGCGGGGCAGGCCGAGCGCGCGCACCGTCCTCGTCCGCCACCGCGCGTCGAGTCCGAAGGTGATGAGACGGTTGACCGCCTCGTAGCGAGGCGCGATCGTGTCGAACATCTCGCGGACGCGCTGGGTCTTCTCGGCGCCGACTGGGAGCTCACCGGTGGCGAGCGGGGAGACCATCTCAGAGGTAGTAGCGGAAGACGACCTGTGCGACGCAGGATGGCTTGGGCGCTCCGCGCTCCTCGATCGTGACGTCGACGATCGACTGGGCACCGCCCGCGATCTCGGTGACCTCGGCGAGCGTCGCCCCGAGTCGGATCTCCGAGCCGACGTGCACCGGTGCGGGGAAGCGGATCTTGTTCGCCCCGTAGTTCACGCCCATGCGCACTCCCTCGACGTGCACCATGCCCGCCATCAGCACGGGAATCAGCGACAGCGTGAGGTAGCCGTGCGCGATCGGCCCGCCGAACGGCCCGGCCTTGGCGCGCTCGGGGTCCACGTGGATCCACTGATGGTCGCCCGTGGCGTCCGCGAACAGGTTGACCTGCTCTTGGGTGACCGTCATCCAGTCCGACCAACCGAGATGCTCGCCGACGTGCTTCGCGTACTCCTCGATGCTGCCGACCGTGATGCCCATGGGTCTCCTCCCGTGTCGCCGCATCGTACCGTGGGCATGCAGTCACACCGCTCCTCGCAAGCCCCCCGGTACGCTGCTGCAGTGCCGCACGAAGAAGAGCACCGCGACATCACGAGCGGTGGGCCGAGGGCGGCGATCTTCGGCATGTCTGACGGACTCGTGACGAACGTGTCGCTGATCCTCGGCTTCGCCGGCGCGCACCCGGCGGCCACGGTCGTCCGGCTGGCAGGACTCGCGGGCCTTGTGGCGGGCGCGTTCTCGATGGGCGCCGGTGAGTTCCTCTCGATGACCGTGCAGCGCGAGCTCTTCGAGCGTGAGCTCGACATCGAGCGCCGAGCGATTCGCGACACGCCCGAGGGCGAGACCGAAGAGTTGGTCGAGATCTTCAGGAAGAAGGGCCTCGCACCCGAGCTCGCGCGCCGCCTCGCGATCGAGGTCATGTCGAATCCCGAGCTCGCGCTCGAGACCCACGCGCGCGAGGAGTTCGGCGTCGACCCGAGCGCGCTGGGCTCGCCGATCAAGGCGTCCTCCGCGTCGTTCGTGGCGTTCGTTATCGGCGCGTTCCTGCCGCTGCTGCCCTGGCTGATCGGCAGCGGAGGCGGCGCGATCACCTGGTCGATCGTGCTCGGCGGCGCCGGCGCCGTGACGCTCGGCGCGGTGCTCGGGCGTCTGAGCGGCCGCTCTTGGTGGTTGGGGGCGCTGCGGAGCCTTCTCGTCGCCACGCTGGCTGCGGGCGTCACCTTCGCCGTTGGGCGCGCCGTCGGGGCCGGTTAGCAGCTAGCCCGACGGGTCGTGCTGGAACTCGATGACTCGGCTTTCGAAGCGGAACCCGAGCGACACGTAGAGGTCGTAGGCAGCACGATTGGACTGCTCGACGAACAGCTCCGCGGTCTCGAGGCCCTTCGCCGCGAGGTGGTGCAGCCCCTCGAGCACGGCCAGGCGCCCGAGACCCCTCCCCTGGGCGTCCGGTGCGACCGAGATCACGTAGATCTCGCCCACGTCGCCGCTGCTGCAGGGATGGACCTTGGTCCAGCACGACGCAACCAGCAGGTCCCCGTCGAAGAACAGCAGGAAGTCCCCGGGGTCGAACCAGCGCGCGGTGAACCGAGCGCGCAACCGCTCGACGGTCATGTCGGCCTGGGTCGGATGGCCCTTGAACGCCGCGTTGTTCTCGTCGACCCATGCCTGCTCGTCGAGGCCCAGGCGGAAGGACCGCACCGTGAGTGCGGTCGGCGGCGGCGGCGGCGCGGGCAGCCGCATGGAGAGTCGGTGCACCTCTCGGGTCGGTCGCCATCCTCGTGCCGAGAGCCTCGCCGCCAGCTCGTCATCGACCTCGCGCAGCAGGATCGAGATCGGCGCTCCGATCGCCTCGAGGCTCGCCACGAGGCCCATGTCGAAGGTCCCAAGCGCTGGCTCGGCTCGCAGGGGGTCGCCGTTCGCGACGATCGCGTACCCGCGCAAGTGGCCGTCGGGCGCTGTGAGAAGCGCGTGGCGCGCCGCGCCTCGGGACTCGAGACGCTCGCGGGGGTCCTCGGTCAGGGCCTCGTCGCGGGAGCCCTGCTCGATCGCGGTGAGCAGCGTGCGGACCGCATCGCGCTCCGCGTCGCTCAACTCGCCGACGATCCTCCACGACGGGTCCACCGATCGAGCCTACTGAGGGGTCGATACCCTTCCACGGTGCCCACACCGCGCACGGCGCTCACCGCTCGCGCGCGCACCCAAGAGGTCGACCGACGGCTCGAGGCACGGTTCCCGGGCTCTGCCGCGTCGCTGTGCGCGCTTCGCCATCGCAACGCGTTCGAGCTCGTCGTCGCGACCGTGCTCTCCGCGCAGTGCACCGACGCCCGCGTGAACGAGGTCACGCCACCGCTCTTCGCTCGCTTCCCCACGCCCGCGGCACTGGCGAGCGCGCCCCGAGACGAGCTCGAGCAGCTGCTCTACACGACCGGATTCTTTCGCGCCAAGGCGGAGCACCTCTTGGGGCTCGCCGCCGTGCTCTGTGAGCGATTCGGCGGGGACGTCCCCTCGGCGCTGGAGGACCTCCAGCGCCTGCCCGGCGTCGGCCGCAAGACCGCGAACGTCGTTCGCAGCGTCGCGTTCGGGCTCCCCGGTCTGCCGGTCGACACGCACGTGATGCGACTCAGCCGCCGACTCGGGCTCACGAGGGCAACCGAACCAGTGGGGATCGAGCGCGCGCTGTGCCGGGCGCTGCCGCCGGCGCAGTGGGGCGGTTTCAGCGTGCGCATGATCCTGCACGGCCGTGCGACGTGCACCGCGAGGCGGCCGGCCTGCGACGAGTGCGTGCTCGAGGACCTCTGTCCTCGACGGGGCGTGGCGCTGCCTATGCCCGCCGCCGCGAAGCGTCGGACTTCGCGTTGAGCCGGTCGACGCGACGAAGCGTCGACGCAAGGCCCCGCTCGATGGCCACGAGCTCCAGCTCGTCGTCGCGGGGTATGTCGCTGCCCGCGTTCTCGACGAGCGCGGTCACCCGTCCCAAGAGCTCGCGGAGCGATGCCGCGAGTGCCTGGATCTCGCCGCGCTGCTGCACGCTGCAGATGATGCCCGAAGGAGGTGCATCGGACAAACCCGGTTCGCACCGTCGCCGAGCGCGGTCCGGTACCGTCTAGTCGTGACCGCGACCGAGCCCGTCACGCGAGCGAGCGCGCACGAGGGGCTGAGCGTCCTGTTCGACCGCGTGCTCGTGCGGCCCGGGGATCCCGAGGGCGAGCGACGGTCGCGCGCGGGCATCCTGATCCCCGCGACCGCCCAGATCTCGCGCCGCCTCGCTTGGGCGACGGCGGTCGCCGTCGGTCCGCACGTGCGCACGGTCAAGATCGGCGACGAGGTGCTCTACAACCCCGAGGACCGCTTCGACGTCGAGCTTCGTGGGGAGGAGTTCGTGATCCTGCGCGAGCGCGACATCCACGCCGTCGCGACGCGCCAGGACGGTGCGGGGACCGGCCTGTACCTGTGACGACCAGCTCCGCGGTTCGCGCCCTGACCGGCGTGTTCCCGACGCGAGACGAGTTCTGCTCGCTCGCGCTTGACCACGCGGTGGTTCCCGTCGCCGTCGAGGTCGTCGCCGACGCGCTCACGCCGGTCGCGGCGTTCGCCGCGCTCGCCGGCGACCGCCCCGGCTTCCTGCTCGAGTCAGCCGAACGCGACGAGCGATGGGGGCGCTACAGCTTCGTGGGCACCAACGTGCTCGGGACGATCACTCGGGCTGCGAACGGGATGATGCGCGCCACCGGCGCCCTGCCCGACCCGCTGCCGGGCGAGGGTGCGCTCGGCTACCTCGAGCGTGTCGACGCCACGCACCGCGCCCCGATGCTGCGCGGCCTCCCGCCGCTGCACGTCGGGCTGGTCGGCTTCCTCGCCTACGACGTGGTCAGGGAGATCGAGCGGATCCCACTGCCCCTCGCCGACGACCTCGGCCACCCCGACGCGGCATTCCATCTCATCGGAGAGCTCTTGGCGTTCGACCACTATCGTCAGCGACTCACCGTCGTGGTGAACGTCGCCACTCGTGACCTCGACGAGTCTGCGGTCCAGGCGGCGTACGCCCGCGCGACCGAGCGGCTCGGCGCGATCGTGGACCTGGTGACGCAAGCCCCGAGTCTCGCCCCGTTCGAGCTGCCCGCCCGCGGCAGCGGCGTGTCCGTCGCGACGTCGCAGAACCGGACCTCCGAGGACTTTCGCGAGGCGGTGCGGGTCGCCAAGGAGTACATCGTGGCCGGCGACGTGTTCCAGGTCGTGCTGTCACAGCGCTTCGACTGCGACGTGACGGCCCCGCCGTTCACGGTGTATCGGGCGCTCCGAGCGCTCAACCCCAGCCCGTACCTGTTCTTCCTTCGCTTCGACGACTGGACGGTCGTCGGCTCGTCCCCCGAGGCGCTGGTCCGTCTTCGCGACGGNNCCGAGGACGATCGGCTCGCGGGCGAGCTGGCCGAGGACCCGAAGGAACGGGCCGAGCACGTGATGCTCGTGGACCTCGGCAGAAACGACCTCGGCCGGGTCTGCGCCTACGGCACGATCGTCGTGGAGGAGCTCATGGTGGTCGAGCGATTCAGCCACGTCACGCACCTCACGAGCCAGGTCTCCGGCCAGCTCGCCGACGGCTTCTCGCCCGTCGACGTGCTGCGCGCGACGCTGCCGGCAGGCACGCTCTCGGGCGCGCCAAAGGTGCGAGCGATGGAGCTGATCAACGAGCTCGAGCCCACTCGCAGGGGCGTCTACGGCGGGGTGGTGGGCTACCTCGACCTGTGCGGCAACATCGACACGGCGATCGCGATCCGCACGCTCGTCGTCGACACGCAGGGCCGCGCGTCCGTGCAGGCAGGTGCGGGGATCGTCTTTGACTCAGACCCCGTCGCCGAGGACCAGGAGTGCCGCGCCAAGGCCGCGGCGCTGCTCGAGGCCGTGAGCGTGGCCAACCTCATCGGCACGGGGGCCGGGTGACGACGCTGCACGTCACCGAGCTGGTCGTGCTGCGTGGCGCCGACGCCCTGAGCTACGGCGACTCCCAGAGCACCCAGGACCTCGCGGGCCTCGAGGTCGGCGCGGGCTCCGCGACCTTCGTGCTCGACCCGAAAGGCGAGATCGTGGCCGCGGCGCTCGTTCGTCGCCCCGACGCCGAGGTCCTCACCTTCGAGGTCCCGGTGGGGGCGGGGGTCCCGCTGCGTGTCCGTCTCGAGCGCTTTGCGATCCGCTCGAAGGTCGAGTTCGACGGGCCGCTGGCGCTCGGCGCGGACGACGGGGCGGCGCTCGACAGCGAGCTGGCCCGGATCAAAGCGGGCGTGCCCGGCCCCGCCGAGCTCGCGCACGGGCTCGTGGTGCACGGCGTCGCGAGGGAGCTGCGTGATCGCTGCGTGTCGTTCACCAAGGGCTGCTACCCCGGCCAGGAGCTCGTGGCAAGGATGCAGGCGCGCGGGGCGACGCCGCCGTACCAGCTGTGCCGACTCTCCCTCGACGAGCTCGCGGCAGTCGGCGATGCGGCGGGCGACCCGGCACGACAGGGGAGCGTCACCTCCGTCGCCGCGGACCCCGAGCGCAACGCGTTTGTGGCCCTGGCCGTCGTGCATCGTCGCGATGCCGCCGACGGCACACTCGAGGTGCGCACGTCCACCGGCACGCAGCTGGCAACGGTCCTGTAGGACCGATCAGTACGCTCTCAACGTGGACACGCGCCTCGACTCGATCCTGGCGTACCACCGCGAGCGGGCGGCGCACGATGATCGAGACCTCGCAAAGCTGCTGAAGCGAGCCGGGCGGGCCGTCGTGCCCCCGTCGCTGCTGGCGGCGCTCGTGCGTCCGGACCGAGCCGAGATCCGGGTCATCGCCGAGGTGAAGCGGCGATCCCCGAGCGCCGGGGTCCTCCGAGAGGACCTGAACGTCGGGGACCTCGCGGCTGCCTACGACGAGGGTGGTGCCGCGGCGATCTCGGTGCTCACCGACGAGCCCCACTTCGGCGGGCACCTGAACGACATCGCGATCGTCCGTGACGCGACGACCCTGCCCGTGCTGCGCAAGGACTTCACGGTGTGCGCGCAGGACGTCTGCGACGCTCGGCTCATGGGGGCGAGCGCCGTGCTCCTCATCGTCGTTGCACTCACGCGTGCCGAGCTGCGAGTGATGCTCGAGATCGCGACCGCGCTCGGCCTGACCGCGCTCGTCGAGGTCCACGACGCGCGGGAGCAGGCGCTCGCGCTCGACTTAGGCGCCTTGGTCGTCGGGGTGAACCAGCGCGACCTCGCGACGTTCGAGGTCGATCCGGAGCGCGCGGCCGCGCTCGCGGGGACCTTCCCGTCCGACGTGGTGACCGTGGCCGAGTCCGGCATCCGCGATGCCCGCGACGCACGGCGGTTCGCGGAGCTCGGCTACGACGCGATCCTCGTCGGCGAGGCGTTCGTGCGCGCAGGCGACCCGGCTCGAGCGGTGGCGGACTTCCGTGAGGCAAGCGTGAGCGGGGTGGCGGCGTGATCCCCTCGGACCGCTACTTCGTGAAGATCTGCGGCGTCACGACCGAGGAGGACGCGCTGCTCGCGGTCGGCCTCGGGGCGTCGGCGATCGGGTTCGTCCTTGCGCCCTCCCCGCGCCAGCTCGCGGCCGCCAAGGTTGCCGACATCGTGAAGCGCCTCCCGGCGGGCACGATCTCGATCGGCGTGTTCCGTGACGAGGCGCCACAGCGCGTGGTCGACGTCGTGAACCATGCCGGGCTCTCAGGCGCCCAGCTGCACGGCCACGAGACGCCCGCGACGACCCAGTACGTGCGCGAGCGGATCGGGATGGTGATCAAGGCGTTCCCGGCCGGCAGCCCCCGCCTGAAGGAGGCCGACGACTTCGGCGCGGACCTGGTCCTCGTGGACGCGCCCACCCCGGGCAGCGGCAGGCTCGTCGACTTCTCGGTGCTCGAGGGGCTCGGCGACGCCTCCAAGCTCGTGCTCGCAGGCGGGCTGACGCCCGAAAACGTCACCGAGGCAATACACCGCGTCGCGCCGTTCGGCGTCGACGTCGCGACCGGCGTCGAGTCCGCACCGGGCGTCAAGGACCCGCGCAAGGTCGCCGCGTTCATCGCGGCGGCACGCGCCGCGGCGCCAGTGCGGCCCGAGGAGCCCGACGAGCCGTTCGACTGGCGCTACAGGTGAGCGCGCTGCGTGATCCCGCAGCCGACGGGCGCTTCGGCGAGTTCGGGGGCCACTTCGTCCCCGAGGTGCTCGTCCCGGTCTGCGCGGAGCTGGACACCGCGTTCCGAGACGCCTGGGCGGACCCTTCGTTCCGAGGCGAGTACCTGGCGGTGCTTCGCGACTTCGGCGGCCGCCCCACACCGCTCACTGAGTGCGCCCGGCTGTCCGAGTCGCTCGGCGTGCGCGTCCTGCTCAAGCGCGAGGACCTGCTGCATACCGGCTCGCACAAGCTGAACAACGTCGTCGGGCAGGGGTTGCTCGCCCGCCGCATGGGCAAGCGACGCCTCATCGCAGAGACCGGCGCCGGCCAGCACGGCGTCGCGACCGCGACGGCTGCGGCACTCTTCGGCCTGGAGTGCACCGTGTTCATGGGTGAGGTCGACACCCGCCGTCAGCAGCTGAACGTGTTCCGCATGGAGCTGCTCGGCGCGACCGTGCGCACCGTGACCTCGGGGAGCCAGACGCTGAAGGACGCCGTCAACGAGGCGATGCGCGAGTGGGTCACGTGCGTCGACGACACGCACTACTGCCTCGGCTCGGCGATGGGACCGCACCCCTTCCCCTGGATGGTCCGGGAGTTCCAGCGCGTGATCGGCGACGAGTCTCGCTGCCAGCTCGTCGATCGCGGCATCGAGACCCCCGACGTCGTCGTCGCCTGCGTCGGTGGTGGCTCGAACGCGATCGGCCTGTTCAGCGGCTTCATCGACACCGACGCCCGACTCGTCGGCGTCGAGGCGAGCGGGGGGGCGGCGATCGGCGCGGGCACCCCCGGCGTGCTCCACGGCATGCGCTCGATGCTGCTCCAGGACGCCGATGGCCAGATCCTCGAGGCGCACTCCATCTCGGCGGGGCTCGACTACCCGGGCGTCGGTCCCGAGCACGCCTATCTCGCGGCGATCGGGCGCGCCGAGTACCCCTCTGCGAACGACGACGAGGTCCTCGACGCGGTCGGGATGCTCGCTCGCACCGAGGGCATCATCGCCGCGCTCGAGTCGGCCCACGCCGTCGCGTGGCTGCTGCGCGAGGCGGGACGGTCGATCCCGACGGGCTCGACCGTGCTCCTCGGGCTCTCGGGACGCGGCGACAAGGACATGGCTCACGTCGCCGCGTTGCTCGCCGAGCGGACGTGAGCCTGCCGCTCGGCTCGACCCTCGCCACGTCGCGCGACGGCGGCCGCAAGCTCCTCGTCGCCTACGTGATGGCTGGCAGCACGCCGACGTGGCTCGACACGGTCGCCTGCATCGTCGCGGCGGGTGCCGACGCCGTCGAGGTCGGGCTGGCCTTCTCGGACCCGATCATCGACGGGCCCACGATCCAGGCCGCCGCCACCGCATCCCTCGCTGCCGGCACGACGTTCGACGCCGTGGTCGAGGACCTGTCGGGCCGCGCCTACGGCGTCCCGCTCGTGGCGATGACCTACGCCAACGTGCTGCTGCGCCGCGGCTACCCGAGCGCCGCAGCCAGCCTCCTCGGAGCCGGCTGCACCGGTGCCATCGTGCCGGACCTGTCCCTCGAGGAGCTCGACGACTGGCAGGACGCCGCGGACGCCGTGGGCATCGAGACCGTGCTGCTCGCGGCGCCGTCGACCCCGCCCTCGCGACTCCACCTGCTCTGCCAGCGCTCCCAGGGATTCCTCTACGCAGTCGGACGGATGGCGACGACGGGCGAGACGACCCGCCTCGATCCGAGGGGCATCGAGCTCGTCGGTGCGCTTCGACCCCGCACGGACCTCCCGATCTGCCTCGGCATCGGCGTGTCGACGCCCGCGCACGCCGCGTCGGCGTGCGCGGTTGCCGACGGCGTCGTGGTTGGCTCTGCGATCGTGCGTCGCATGCTCGAAGGGGCGAGCCCCGAGGAGGTCGGCGCCTTCGTCGCGACGCTGCGCAGAGGTATCGACGCCTAATGAGTGTGGAAGGGACGCCCGATTGTGAGCGATCCTTTCTCCGAGCCGCTGACCGGTGAGCACTCAATACGCCTGAGCCTCGAGCTCTAGCTCTAGCTCTAGAGCGTGCCCCGGCCGGTCGGTGAGGACGACGGAGATGGCTGGAGGGGTGTCGTGCCAGGAGCACTGATTCATTAGGTCGCCACCGTCGCCTCGGGCTCTCGACTCAGGAGGTGACTGATGCTGTGCGTTGGAGTGGACTGGGCTTTGGCCCACCACGACGTCTGCGTGATGGACGACACCGGCAAGGTGCTCGGCCGCAAGCGCATCGCGGACTCCTTGACGGGGCTTGCCGAGCTGCACGCGCTGCTCGCCGAGCACGCAGAGGAGCCCGACGAGGTTGTCGTCGGGATCGAGAAGGACCGTGGTCTGATCGTGACGGCCCTGATCGCTGCTGGCTACCTCGTCTACGCGGTCAATCCGTTGGCCTCCTCGCGCTATCGCGACCGCCACCACGTCTCGGGGGCGAAGTCCGACCCAGGCGATGCCAAGGTCCTGGCCGACATGGTGCGCACCGACCGGCACAACCTGCGCGAGGCCGCGGGTGACTCCGCCCTCGCTGACGGAGTGAAGGTCCTCGCCCGTGCCCATCAGCGCGCGATCTGGTCGCGCCAGCGCCACCTGAACGCGCTTCGCAACGCGCTCAAGGACTACTTCCCAGGCGCGCTCGAGGCTTTCGGGACCGACCTGTCATCCATCGACGCGCTCGCGGTGCTCGCGGTCGCGCCGACGCCGCCGATCGCACGGGCGCTCACCGTCGAGGGCATCAGGGTTCTCCTGAGTGTGGGTGGCAGACAGCGCAACCTCGAGCGGCGTGCGACCGAGATCTTCGACGCCCTCCAGCGTCCGCAGCTCGCTCAGCCGCCCGTGCTCGAGTCTGCCTACGGCCACGTGACGACGTCCTCGATGCGGATGATCGCGGCCGCGAACGCCGAGGTCGCTGAGCTTGAAGGCGCACTCACGGCGGATTTTGAGAAGCACCCGGACGCCAAGCTCATCCTCTCCCTGCCAGGACTTGGGACGGTCTTGGGCGCCCGGGTGCTCGGCGAGTTCGGGGATGACCCGGACCGCTATGTCGACGCCAAGTCTCGCAGGAACTACGCCGGCACGTCGCCGATCACGAAGGCGTCGGGGCGCTCGAAGGTCGTGCTCGCGCGGTTCGCCCGCAATCGCCACCTCGGCGATGCCCTCGATTGGTGGGCGTTCTGCTCGCTCACCAAGTCACCAGGAGCGCGGGGCTACTACGACGAGCTGCGCGCCCGAGGAAAGACCGATCGACAAGCCAGACGACAGCTGGCGAACCGCTGGGTCGGCATCCTGCACGCCTGCCTCGACAGCCACACCCCCTATGACGAAGCAACTGCGTGGTCGCAGCGTCGGGAACTCGCGGCTTGACAGCTTCGGGGCGAGGGGTATCTAGAGCGCCCCGACGATCAGCGTGCCGTTGTGGCCGCCGAAGCCGAAGGAGTTGGACAGCACGACGCGCCGCTCGATCGTCCTCGGCGTGGCGAGCACGACGTCGAGGTCGAGGGCGGGGTCGACGTCGGTCGTGCCGGCAGTCGGGGGGATCACGCCGTGGGCGACGGTGAGCACCGAAACGACCGCCTCGATGGCCCCCGCGGCGCCAAGGCTGTGGCCGAGGTAGCCCTTGACCGACGTCACGGGCGGCACGCCGTCGGTGAAGACCGCGTGCAGCGCCTTGGACTCGGCGAGGTCGTTGAGCGGCGTCGACGTCCCGTGCGCGTTGACGTGGCCGATGTCGCCCGGCACACAGGACGCGTCCTCCAGGGCGAGCTCGATGCACGAGATCGCCCCGGTTGCCTCCGGGTCGGGCGCGGTGATGTGGTACGCGTCCGCGGTGCTCGCCCCGCCGAGGACCTCGGCGTAGATGGTGGCACCGCGGGCCGTGGCGTGGTCGAGGGACTCCAGCACGAGCGCTGCGCCACCCTCGCCGAGGACGAAGCCGTCGCGCGCCACGTCGAAGGGCCGCGACACGCCCGTCCGCGAGAGGGCGGTCATGTTCCGGAAGCCCGCGAAGGCGATCTGCTCGGTCGCCGACTCGCCGCCGCCGGTCAGCATCACGTCGCAGCGACCCTGTGCGATCAGCCGGGCCGCGTCGATCACCGCGTGGGTCCCCGCCGCGCACGCGGTGGTCACGGTCTGGCATGGCCCGCGCATCCCGAATCGCAGCGACACCGCCGCGGCGCCGGCGTTCGGCATCAGCATGGGGATGAAGAACGGCGACACGCGCTCCGGGCCGCGCTCGCGGAGCACCGTCAGCTGCTCGATCATCGAGGCGATCCCCCCGACCCCGGTCGCGAACAGCACCCCGGCGCGTCCGGGGTCGGCGAACTCGAGGTTCGCGTCTCGGTGCGCCTCGATCGCCGACGCGAGGGTGTACTGGGAGAAGCGGTCGAGGCGGCGCGCATCCTTGGTGCCGAACAGCGCCTCGGGGTCGAACTGCCGGACGAGCGCGGACTCCGGGTCGACGCCCTCGCACAGGACCTTGAAGAGGACGTCCGCGCCGACGCCCGCGGCGGTCACCGCGCCGACGCCGGTGACGACCACCCGGCGGCCCTCGACGGGCCCGTCGGGACCCGTGACGACACGCATCAGAGCTTGGAGGTCACCAGGTTGAACGCCTCGCCGACCGTCGAGATCCCCTCGAGCTCGGTCTCGTCGACCTCGATGTCGAACGCCTCTTCGAGCGCCATCACGAGCTCCACGAGGTCGAGGCTGTCCGCATCGAGGTCGTCGGCGAAGGACGCGGACGTGACGACCTTGTCCTCGGGCACGGCGAGCACCTCGACGGCGCATGCCTGGAACTTCGAAAACGCCTCATCGCGATCCACTGATCCCTCCTCGTTGTCGTTCCTACCGTAGTTCCGGGGAGCCGCGCAGCGGCTGCCGCGGGTACCTCGTCACAGCCCCATCGCGAGGCCGCCGTCGACGGGCAGGACCGCGCCCGTCACGTACGACGCGTCGGGCGAGGCGAGGAAGCCGACGACTCCGGCGACCTCGGCGGGGGTGGCGACCCTGCCGAGCGGGACCTGGGACGTCATCAGCCCGAGCAGCTCCGCGCCCATCGCCTGGGTCATCTCGGTGTCGACGAGCCCGGGCGCCACGACGTTCACGGTCACGCCTCGTGACGCGACCTCGCGGGCCAGTGCCCGGGCGAGCCCCACGAGGCCGGCCTTTGACGCCGCGTAGTTGGCCTGCCCGGGGAGCCCCACGAACGCGCCCACCGAGCTCACGAGCACGATCCGACCGGCATGGGCGCGAATCATTCGACGCATCGCGCGCCGCGCGCAGTAGAACGCCCCGCTCAGGTTGACGTCGAGCACGCGCTGCCACGCGTCGTCGCTCATCCGGAGCGCGAGCTGGTCCAAGGCAATGCCCGCGTTGCACACGAGGACCTCGCAGTCCCCGAGCCCCGACTCGACCTCGTCGAACGCCGTGTCGACCGCACCCGGGTCCGCGACGTCGCAGGTCGCCACGAGCGACGCGCCCGCGACGGCAGCACCGCTCGACGAGAGTCCCGCGACCTTGTCGCCTCGCTCGGCGAACCACTGCGCGCACGCGAGGCCGATCCCGCGGCTGGCCCCCGTGACGACGACGACGCGACCGTCGCTCACGACGACGCCGGCAGGTCCGCGAGGTCGTCGGGCTCGCCGACGCTGATCACCTCGACGTCCTCGCGAATCCGCCTGATCAGACCCTGAAGGACCTGGCCGGGCCCGCACTCGACGACCGTGGAGCCGGCCGGCAGTGCCCACACGCATTCGTCGAACCGCACGGGCTCGGTGAGCTGGCGTCGGAGCAGCGTCGGCCAGTCAGCCGGGTCGCGGTGCACCGCGCCGTCGACGTTGGCGACGACTCGAGCGTGCCCCTCGTGGAAGCACGCGGCCTCGAGCGCGGGACCGAAGGCATCCACCGCGGGCGCCATCAGCTCGGTGTGGAACGCGCCACCCACCTTGAGCGGGATCGCCCGGCGGAAACCCAGCTCCTTCGCGCGCTCCGTGAACTCGTTGAGGACCGATGCCGCACCGCCGAAGACGATCTGGCCCGGGCCGTTGTAGTTGGCGACAGAGAGCCCAAGGATCGACTCGCACGCCTTGTCGGCGAGCCCGGCGTCACCGCCGATCGCCGCGACCAGGCCACCCGGCCGCACGGCGGCCGCCGCCTGCATCGCGCGGCCCCTCGCCGCGACGAGCATCGTGCCGTCGCTGCGGTCGAGCACGCCGGCGCTGACGAGGGCGGTGTACTCACCGAGGCTGTGGCCGAGGGCGTACTCGGCCCGCGTCGCGAGGCCCGTCGCCTCGAGGATGCACAGCGACAGGGCGTACGTCGCGAGCTGGGCGTTGTCGGTCGACACGAGCTCGGACTCGGCACCCGAGACGAGCAGCTCGCCGATCGAGAGCTCGCTGACCTCGGCTATCTGGTCGATGACCCCGAACGCCGGATGGCCGCGCCACGGGGCGCCGACGCCCACGCGCAGGGAGCCCTGCCCGGGGAACGCGACGACGAGGTCGTTCCCGGCCACCCCCGCAGTGTGGCACGGGCACGCAGGTACAACGCTGATCAATCCAGGCGGGCGAATGTGGGATCACCCGCTCCCCTGGGTAGACCCCCGGTGGGCAACTGGATACATCTCCTGGGGAGTGCACGCACTTCTAGCGACGACGCCCGCGGCCCCGCACCCTTCCTCGCACGCTCCTGCAGGCAGGCTCTGCAGGAGCGTGTTGCCCGTTCCCGGCGGCGTTCCGTGGCACGGTGTGTGGCGTGCGCGATGCCTTGCGGTGCCCGGAGCGGGACTCGAACCCGCACGCCCCGAAGGACAGGGGCTTTTGAGGCCCCCGCGTCTGCCTATTCCGCCATCCGGGCCTCGGCGGCATCGTACAAGCGGTTCACCGTGACGACCTTCACGCTCTACCAGGCGACCCTGGAGCTGGCCACGAGCGTCGTCGCGGCCGACCGAGCCCATGACGTTCGCCCCACGCTGTTCCTGCGTGCGAGCGACGGGGCGCTGGAGGGCTGGTCGGAGTGCCCTGCGGCGGTGGCACGCGGCGTGGATCCGAGTGCCGACGAGCTCGTCGGCGCCCTCGGCGCACTCCTCGACCTCGACCTTGACGTCGCACGGCGCGCCGTGGACACGCCGTCGCCGGCCGCACGCGGACTGCTCGGCGCCGCCCTGCTCGACCTGGGCCTGCGACACGAGCAGCAGTCGCTGGCAGCGGCCCTCGGCGTCGCCTCGAGCGACGTCGGGTTCGCTGGTGTCGTGGGCATCCAAGCGCCCGATCTCGCGCGGGAGCGCGCCTTGGCGCTCGTCGCGCTTGGCGCGAGCCGCCTTCGGGTGAAGGTCTCGCCGCTCGCGGGTACCGAGGCGCTCACGGCGGTGCTCGATGCCGTCGACGTCCCGGTCGCCGCGGACGCGAACGGCTCGTTCACGCCGGAAGCCGACCAGCATGGGATCGACGAGCTCCTCGCGCTTCCACTCGCGTGGCTGGAGCAGCCCTTCGCGCCGGGCCGCCTGGAGGACTCCGCGGCGCTCGCGTCAACCACGACCGTCCCGATCGGGCTCGATGAGTCGGCGACGTCGCTCCAGGCGATCCGCGAGGCAGCCCGGCTCGGGGCCGCGAGCGTCATCTGCGTTAAGCCAATGCGCTTCGGCATCCATGGCGCGCTGCGGGCACGCCGCGAGGCCGGTCGCCTCGGCATGCGCTCCTACGTCGGCGGCTATTTCGAAGCAGGGCTCGGCCGTGCAGTGCTCGGCGCGCTGTCCGCCCTCGACGGTGACCTCGACGGCGACGTCGTGGCGCCCTGCACCTACCTTGCGACGGACCCCTGCGCGCTCGCCGGGCCGAGTGGCGGCCGACAGCCGCTGCATGTCACCCCTGGTTGCGGGCCGATCCCTGACGTCACCGGGATGATCGTGCGCCTCGAGCGGGACGCCAGTGAACCACCGAGGCCGCAGTCCTAGGATGCGCCGGTGCGACAGGCGGCACTCGAGCGACGGATCCGTGAGCTGCAGCTCCGCGTGCGCACCGCGCGCGAGGAGCTCGCGATCCTCGTCGAGCAGATCGAGTCGCTCGCAGAGGACGCCGAGGAGGCCCGCGTCCGCTGGCTGGTCGCCGAGACCCCGAGTGCGCAGAAGGAGTCCTCGGACGCGCACCGGCACCTCGACCTCGCCCAGCGCGCTGCGGCGGTGCTCCGCGTCGAGATCGACCAGTGCGTCGCGGACCGGGACCGCTACCTGCACGAGCTGCCCGTCTCCGCGCGCAAGTGACACTGCTCCTCTAGCGTCCTGCAGGTGACGAAGAAGGCAGTCGCCATGCGCAGCGACGGACCGCTGCTCCTGCTCGACGGGATGTCGCTCGCGTTCCGCGCCTTCTTCGCGCTTCCCCCGGAGATGAAGACCAAGGACGGCGTCGTGACCAACGCCGCCTACGGGTTCATGTCGATGGTCTCGCTGCTCGTGCGTGACCACTACCCCTCGGGGGTTGCCGTTGCCTTCGACCTCCCCGGCACGACGTTCCGCGACGAGATCGTGACGGACTACAAGGGGGGCCGCGACACGACGCCACCGGAGCTCGAGCCGCAGTTCGGGATCATCGTCGACCTGCTGGCCGCGATCGCGATCCCGGTCGTGACCAAGGTCGGCTACGAGGCCGACGACGTGCTCGCGACGCTCGCCACCAAAGCGAGGGACGAGGATCGCGACGTCATCGTCGTCACCGGTGACCGGGACTGCTTCCAGCTCGTCGAGGACCCGCACGTGCGGGTCCTGTACAACAAGCGCGGCGTGTCGGACTACTCGCTCTACGACGAGGCCGGCATCGTCGAGCGCACTGGCGTCGAGCCACGCCGATACCCCCTCTTGGCCGCGCTGCGCGGCGACCCGTCGGACAACCTCCCCGGTGTGCCCGGCGTCGGCGAGAAGACAGCCGCCAAGCTGCTCGCGCAGTTCCAGGACTTCGAGGAGCTCTTCGATGGACTCGGCCAGCTGACCCCCAAGCTGCGCGAGTCGCTGGCGGCGAACGAGGAGCTGGCGCGTCGCAACGCCGCGGTGATGGTGCTGGTCCGCGACCTGGACCTCGAGGTCGACCCGAGCGAGCTGAGGCTGGGGGGCTGGCGCCGAGAGCAGGGCCGTGCGGCATTCGATGCCGTCGAGATGCGCACCCAGTGGACGCGCCTCGAGGCGCTGCTCGATGACGGGCTCTTCGGCCCGAGTGCGGACACCGATGACACGCCGGTCGTCCACGAGTCGCGGCTCGTCGGCTTCAAGCCCGTGGACGACGCGTCAGCGCTCGTCGCGGCCGCGGTCAAGGGCTCCGCGCCCGTCGTCATCGAGGCCTCGCTCGACGGCGAGCGGATCGACACGCTGGTGGTCGCCGATCCCGCGACCTCGACCGCGGCGACCGTGGACGCCGGGACCCCACGGGGGGAGGCCGCACTGCGCGCCCTCGCCGGCGCACGCGTCGTCGGCCACGACGTGAAGGCTCTCTGGCGAGCCGCGCTGGTCCGGGGGATCGACCTCGGCGTGCCTGCCGAGGACACGGCCATCGCCGCGTACCTGCTCGACTCGAGCAGCGGCCGCTACCGGCTCGAGGAGGTCTTCACGGACGCGACGGGCGACGTCGCGCCCTGGATCGCGACGTCGGGGCCCGCGACGCTCATGGACGACCCCGACGTCGCCGAGGAGGAGCTGCGCGAGCGCGCCGCCGCGATCACGGCCATCAGCGACGTGTTCGCGCCGCAGCTCGACGAGCCGGTGCACCAGGCGCTCCTGGCGGGCATGGAGCTGCCGCTGCTCCGCGTCCTCGCGCGCATGGAGGTCCGCGGCATCCGCGTGGACGCCGGCGTGCTCCGGGCCATCGCCGAGGACCTCCGCGCCGAGGCCGCCACGCTCGAGACGGCGATCCACGCGGCCGTCGGCCACGAGTTCCAGATCAACTCGACCAAGCAGCTCCAGGTCGTCCTCTACGACGAGCTCGGTCTCACGAAGGGGCGCAAGACCAAGACCGGCTACTCGACGGACGCGGCCACGCTCGAGGCGCTGCGCGGCGAGCACGAGGTCGTCGACCTGCTGCTTCGGTTCCGAGAGGTCGACAAGCTGCGCAGCACCTACGGCGAGTCGCTCGCCGCCGAGGTNNCGGCTGAGCTCCGAGCAGCCCAACCTGCACAACATCCCCACCCGCACCGAGGACGGGCGCCGGTTCCGTCGCGCGTTCCTCCCCGAGGCGGGTTGGTCGCTGCTCGTCGCTGACTACGACCAGATCGAGCTGCGCGTCATCGCGCACCTGTCGGGTGACGAGGGGCTGTGCGCCGCGTTCAGCGGTGACCGCGACGTGCACCGCTTCATCGCGGGCGTCGTCTTCGGGATCGCTCCCGAACAGGTCGATCACGACCAGCGCGAGCGGGCGAAGGCCGTGTCCTACGGCCTCGCCTACGGCATGGAGGCATTCGGGCTCGCCCGGCGCTTCGGCACGTCGGTGGGGGAGGCAAAGGCCTTGATGGACCAGTACTTCGAGGCGTTCCCCGGCGTGCGCTCCTTCATGGACGAGACCGTGGCCAAGGCTCGCGTGGACGGCTGCACCACGACGCTCTTCGGACGGGTACGGCACCTGCCCGAGCTGGTCGAGGGCACCCACGCGGCACGCGCGGCCGCCGAGCGCCAGGCCATGAACGCCGGGACGCAGGGCACGGCCGCGGACATCTTCAAGCTCGCGCTCGTGCGCCTCGACGGCGCGCTGGCGGACCAGGGCCTGGAGTCGCGGATCGTGCTCCAGGTCCACGACGAGGTCCTCGTCGAGGCCCCGGAAGCGGAGCGCGACACCGTGACCGCTGTCGCCGTCGAGGCGCTCGAGCACGTCGTCGATCTGCGCGTGCCGCTCAAGGTCTCCTACGGATGGGGTGACTCCTGGGCGTCGGCGAAGTCCTGACCCGCACCGCGACACCGAAGCGACACCGAAGCGACACCGAGGAATCGGCGATCCCGCGTACTGGTAGCGTTTCGGGCCGGGTCGGCGCCGGCGACCCGATCCCGTCCCCGAGCCGACCCCGGTGCGGTCACGTGCGTGAAAGCGAGTCCTGAATGTCCGAGTCGACCAGCCTCTTGTCCACCGAGGCAATGGGCACCTTCCTCGAGGACGGCACCTACGTCCCCCGCTCCGTCACCTTCGACGACCTCTCCGAGGGCGACCTCGAAGCGGCGGTTGCCGACACGATCCTGCAGTTCGAGGACGGCGACGTCGTCGAGGGCACGATCGTCAAGATCGACAAGGACGAGGTCCTGCTCGACATCGGCTTCAAGTCCGAGGGCGTGATCCCCGCGAGGGAGCTGTCGATCCGCAACGACGTGAACCCCGCCGACATCGTGTCCATGGGTGAGCACGTCGAAGCCCTTGTCCTCCAGAAGGAGGACAAGGAGGGCCGCCTCATCCTCTCCAAGAAGCGGGCGCAGTACGAGAAGGCCTGGACCACGATCGAGCAGTCCAAGGCAAAGGACGAGGTCGTGAAGGGCCCGGTGATCGAGGTCGTGAAGGGCGGGCTCATCGTCGACATCGGCCTGCGCGGGTTCCTCCCCGCCTCGCTCGTCGAGCTGCGCCGCGTCCGCGAGCTGCAGCCGTACGTCGGCCGGGTGATCGAGGCCAAGATCATCGAGCTCGACCGCAACCGCAACAACGTCGTGCTCTCGCGCCGCGCCTGGCTGGAGGAGACCCAAAAGGAGCAGCGCGGCGACTTCCTCGCCAACCTGCGCCCCGGCGAGCGCCGCCACGGCGTCATCTCCTCGGTCGTCAACTTCGGCGCCTTCGTGGACCTCGGCGGCATGGACGGACTCATTCANNGTGGACCTCGGCGGCATGGACGGGCTGATCCACGTCTCAGAGCTCAGCTGGAAGCACGTCGAGCACCCCTCCTCGGTGGTCGCCGTCGGCGACGAGGTCGACGTCGAGGTCCTCGACGTCGACTTGGAGAAGGAGCGCATCTCGCTCTCGCTGAAGGCGACCCAGACCGATCCCTGGCAGGAGTTCGCCGACACCCACGAAGTGGGCCAGCTCGTGTTCGGCCGGATCACCAAGCTCGTCCCGTTCGGCGCCTTCGTCCAGGTGGGCGACGGCATCGAGGGCCTGGTGCACATCTCTGAGATGGCCGCGCACCACGTCGAGAGCCCCGAGCAGGTCGTGAGCCCCGGCGACGAGCTGTGGGTCAAGATCATCGAGATCGACACCCAGCGTCGCCGCATCAGCCTCTCGATCAAGCAGGCGCTCGAGGGTGGCGAGGTCTCCGAGGAGTACCGCGAGGCCTTCGGCGCCCACGCCTACGACGACGAGGGCAACTACATCGGCACGCACGACTACACCGACATCGAGTTCACCCCGGAGACCGAGGCCCAAGCAGCCTGGGCCGACTACGTCCAGGAAGCCGTCCATGGCCACGAGGAGCCCGCCGCGCCGGCGAGCGAGGGCGCACCCGAGGCGAACGAGGCGACGCCACCCGCGGCTGAGGAGACCGGCGAGGCCTGAGGCCCCGGGCTCGCTCAGGCAGCCCGGTTGCGGATCTCGACGGGGAAGTGGCAGGCCACGAAGTGGCTGGGCTCCACCTCGCGCAGCTCGGGCATCTCCTTGGCGCAGCGCTCCTCGGCCCTCGGGCACCGGGTGCGGAAGCGACAGCCAGACGGCGGGTTGAGCGGGCTCGGCGGCTCTCCTTGCAGGGGCGCGTGGAGCCGCGGCGCGTCAGGGTCCGGCTCGACGGCCGAGGCGAGCAGCGCGCTCGTGTAGTGGTGCTTCGGCGAGCGGTAGAGCTCGTTGGCAGACGCGACCTCACACAGCCGGCCGAGGTACATGACCGCGACGCGGTCCGAGACGTTCTTGACGACGGCGAGGTCGTGGGCGATGAAGAGCACCGTGAGCCCATAGGAAGCCTTGAGGTCCTCGACGAGGTTGAGGATCTGGGCCTGGATCGAGACGTCGAGCGCGGACACCATCTCGTCGCAGATGAGGATCCTCGGTCGCATGACGAGCGCCCGCGCGATCGAGATCCGCTGGCACTGCCCGCCGGAGAACTGGCGGGGGTAGCAGGGCGATGCGAGCACCGGGTCGAGGCCCACGGCCTCGAGCATCTCGTTCACGATGCGCGTGCGCTCCTGGCCTTTGGCCGAGTGCCAGATGTCGAGAGGCTCGGCGACGATGTCGCGGACCCGGCGGCGAGGGTTGAGCGACGAGATCGGATCCTGGAAGATCATCTGCAGTCGGGTTCGCTCCCGACGCAGCACCCGAGCGCTGCACGTCGTGAGGTCGACGTCGCCGAGGACCACCGAGCCGCTCGTCGGTGTGATCACCCGAGCCACCGCGCGCCCCGTCGTGGACTTGCCGCACCCGGACTCGCCGACGAGGCCGAGCGTCTCGCCCTCGAAGAGGTCGAACGACACGCCCGAGACCGCCTGGACGGTGTGGCCGCCCCGCGTGAACGAGACGTGCAGGTCCCTGACCGTGAGCAATGGGGTGGTCGTGGCAGTGGGGGTGTCAAGCGACACTCGGGGCTCCTTGTGCGTTGGCCGGCGCCGGGGTGCCCCGGGGGTACCAGCAGGCGTAGAAGTGGTTGGGCTCCGCGGCGTCGGCGATGAGCGGCGGGGACTCCTCTCGGCATCTGTCCTGGGCGTAGGGGCAGCGGGCGGCGAACGCGCAGCCGACGGGCCGGTGCACGAGGTCCGGAGGGCGTCCGTCGATCGCCTGGAGTCTCGTGTGGCTCGGGTTGCCGATCCGCGGCGTCGAGTGCAGCAGCGCCTCGGTGTAGGGCATCCGGACGTTCGCGAAGAGCTGGCGCGTCGGCGCCACCTCGACGGCGCGGCCGGCGTACATGACCATGATCTGGTCGGTGCGCGTCGCGACGATCCCGAGGTCGTGGGTCACGAAGATCATGGCCATGTGCCGCATGCGCTGTGCCTCGCCGAGCAGGTCCAGGATCTGGGCCTGGATCGTGACGTCGAGGCCCGTCGTCGGCTCGTCGGCGAGCAGCACCTGGGGTCCGCAGGCGAGCGCGATGGCGATCATCACGCGCTGGCGCATGCCGCCGCTCAACTCGACCGGATAGTTGCGCGCGCGCAGCGCGGGAGAGGGGATGCCCACCTGGGCGAGGAGCGTCACGGCCGACTCGTTCGCCACCTTCTTGCTGAGCTTGAGATGGAGTCGCAGGGTCTCGGCGATCTGGCGACCGATCCGATGGACCGGGTTGAGGGAGGTCATCGGGTCCTGGAAGACCATCGCAACCTCGTCGCCGCGGAGGCGCTGCAGCTCCTTCTTCTTCAGCTTCAGTAGATCGCGGCCCTTGAACACGGCTTCGCCCGAGACGATCCGCCCCGGCGGCTGCGGGATCAGGCCGAGGATCGAAAGGGTGCTGACGCTCTTTCCCGAGCCGGACTCGCCGACGATNNCGGGTCCTGGAAGACCATCGCGATCCGTGCTCCCCAGATCGATCGCAGCAGCCGCTCAGGGGCGCCCACGAGCTCGACGCCATCGAACAAGACCGAGCCCGAGAGTGACGTGTGGAGCCCAGGCAGCAGTCCCATGATCGACCGCGAGAGCACGGTCTTGCCGGACCCCGACTCGCCGACGATGCCCAGCGTCTCGCCCTGGTTGAGCGTCAGCGAGACGCCGTCGACCGCGACCAGCGGTCCCCGCGGCGTCTGGAATGTGGTGCGGAGGTCGGTGACCTGCAGCAGCGGACTCGTGGCAGCCGGTGCGGACCCGGCGTCCTCGACCACTGCCGTGTCCTGCGCAGGGGAGCTCACAGCTTCTGCTCGCTCGTGTCGAAGCGGAGCCGAATCTGCTCGCCGGCGTAGTTGAGGGCGATCAGCGTGAAGAAGAGGGCGGCCGAGGGGCCGAGCACGTAGCCCAGCGTCGCGTTGATATCTCCCGATGCCCCGCCGATCATGTTCCCCCATGACGGCGTGGGCGTTGGCACGCTCAGCTGAAGGAAGCCGAGCGCACCCTCGGTCGTGATGATCCCGCCGAAGGTGAACACCGTGTAGGCGATGAGCGAGGGGATGACGTTGGGGAAGATGTCCTTGGCGAGTACTCGTCGCGCGGTGGCACCCTGCGAGCGTGCGGCGGTCACGTACTCCTTGGTGGCGCACGCGAGCGTGGACGCCCGCACGACGCGGTAGATGAACGGCACGCTGAAGAGTCCCAGGATCACGACGATGTGGAACTCGCTGCGTCCCCAGAAGTACAGGAGGCAGATCACTGCGATGATCGCAGGAAACGCCAAGAGGACGTACATGACGAACGCCAGGGAGGCATCAAACCTGCCCCGCACGTAGGCAGAGAGCATCCCGAGTCCCCCGCCGATGCCGATGCCGATCGCTGTCCCGGCGAGTCCGATAATGAGCGAGACTCGCGCCCCCCAGACGAGCCTGCTGAAGACGTCCCGGGTCGCCTCGTCGGTCCCCAACCAGTGTGCGGACGAGACGGGCAGGTTGGGAGAGAAGCCGTATCCCTGTTGCGGGGGATTGAGATGGAGGAGTCCCGCGAAGATCGTGGCAAGCGCCACGATGAGCAGCCATCCCGCGCAGCACCAAAAGAAGACGCCGAAGGGGCGCTTCGGCGCCTCGAGGATCTCTTGGCTCTCACTTGCTGGCGCCAGTTCGACGTCTGGGGCCTGCGGCTCGACGCTAAGCACGGGCAATCCTCGGATCGATGAGCGGCGTGACGAGGTCGATCACGAAGTTCACGACCACCACAGTGACGGCAGAGAAGAGCGCTATCCCTTGGATCGTGAGGTAGTCATTCGAGTAGATCGCACGGAGCAGGTCATAGCCCAGCCCCGGGAGCGCGAACTTCACCTCCACGATGAACAGCCCTGTGATGAGCAGTGCGATGTTGTTGCCGGCACTCGTCAGCATCGTGATGGACGAGGGGCGAACGGCGTGGCGCCACAGGACCCGATTCGTCGTCAACCCCTTCGATCGGGCTGCGGTGATGAACTCCTCCTGCAGCGTGAAGACCATCTCGTTGCGAAGCAATCGGAAGTAGATCGCGATGCTCCCGAGCGCGAGCACGATGGACGGCAGGAGCAGCACGTACAGGTTGTTGCCGATGTTCGAGATCCACGACCCCCCCGTCGGATAGGGGTTGGTGTCGGGACCCGGGAAGATGGGCCAGCGGATTGTCAGGAAATTGACCGCCCAGAGCACGATGATGAAGCCCGGCAGGCAGAACAAGCCGAAGGAGACCGACGTCGACGCTTGATCGAGGACGCCGCGGGGTCGGCGTGCCGAGTACACCGAGAGCGGAATGGCAATGAGGAACGCCAGGAATTGACTGATGATGATGAGCTCGATGTCCAGCTTGTATGCGCCGCCGATGAGCGTGGAGACCGCCACGCCGGACGGCTCGCCAAGACCGAGGTTCCCGTGCAACGCGTGGCCGAGCCAGATGCCGTACTGAGTCCAGATCGGCTTGTCCAGACCCATCGCCTTGTGAAGGGCGTGTACCTGGGCGGGTGAGGCCGTTGGCCCGAGGATGAGGGCCGCCGGGTCGCCCGGCAGGAAGTGGATGAGGTAGAAGCAGCCGACCGAGATGATGAAGACGATGCCGATGAGTGCCGCGACGCGCTGCAGCAAGTATCTAGTCACGTCACCCCCCGGTCCGGCCTTCGGGCAGAATAGTCAAGCAACGTGAGCCCAATGGGCCGGCCACGTTCGGCCACAACGTACGATCGAGCCCGTGCTGACCGCTGACGACGCGATCGGGGCGCCGCCCTGGCCTGGGCGACACGTCGCCGAGGGCTCGGTTCGTCAAAACTGGGACCTCGCGACCCTGGCGATGGCGGCGGTCGTGGCCGCCGACGTCGTCGTCGGGCTCTACTACCGCTTCACGACGAACTCGAAGCTCTGGCTGGACGAGGCGCAGACCGTCAACATCGCGAGCTTCCCGGTCCGGATGCTCCCCGCCCAGCTCCGGCGCGACGGCGCGCCGCCGCTGTACTACCTCCTCCTGCACTTCTGGATGGGGCTCGTCGGGCACTCCGACATGGACGTCCGCGCCCTCTCGGGGGTCTTCGCCGTGCTCACCATCCCGGTGATGTGGTGGGTCGTGCGGCGTGGTTTCGGACGCGTCGAGGCGTTCGGCGCGCTCGCCATGCTCGCCACTTCCCCATTCGCGGTGTACTTCGCGACCGAGACGCGCATGTACTCGCTTGTCATTTTCCTCGTGACCGCCGGCATCGGCGCGGTCATGGCACTGCTCGCGCGCCCGACGCTGCCCCGCGCCGCGCTCGTCGCAGTGCTGACCTCCCTCCTCCTCTACACGCACTACTGGGCCTTCTACCTGGTTGCCGCGGTGGGCCTCTGGTTCGTGTACCTGGTCGTGCGCGACAAGGGGGCCAAGCGCCGCGGCTCGCTCTTCGGGCTCGCCGCGATGGCGCTCGGAGGTCTCAGCTTCCTCCCGTGGGTGAGCTCGTTCCAGTACCAGCGCGTCCACACCGGGACGCCGTGGGCATCAGGGCCGTCGCTCGCGTCCACCTTCGGCTGGATCGGGGGCTTCATCGGGAACCAGAGCGTCCAGGCCCAGGCCTTCAACCTCCACCTCGAGCTCGGGCTCATCGCGTTCCTCATCCTGCTCATCTTCGGCTACGCCGCGTCGCCGGTCGGCCGCGACGTGCTCGAGTTCCGACTACTCGGCCAGCCGCGCGCCCGCGTGCTCATCGTCACGTTCTTCGTCACGCTTGCGATCGCGTACGTCGCGAGCCGCCAGGCGAACACGGCCTATCAGCCGCGCTACGCGTCGGTGGTCTTCCCGATCGCGGTGATCCTCGTCGGCCTCGGCGTCGCCGCCCTCCCAAACCGCTGGCTCCGCGTCGGCGCGATCTGCGCCGTCAGCGCGCTTGGTCTCTGGACGACCCACTGGGGCGCCCACGTCCAGCGTTCCCAGTCAGGCAAGGTCGCGACCGCGATGCACGCCCAAGTGCCGACCGGCGCCATCGTCGTCGTCTGCCCCGACCAGCTCGGACCATCGCTGCTTCGCTACGCGGGTCGCACGAGCTACACCTACCTCGGTTTTCCAAGGTTCACCTCGCCGTGGCTCGTCGACTGGGTCGACTACAAGAACGCCGTCGAGGGTCAGACATTGTCTGGTTTCTCAACTCGTGTGACGAAGCTGGCTAAAAACGCGACGTTCTATCTCGTGTGGTCCAAAGGCTACGGCGTCCACACGACGTGCGAGGACCTCGTCGGAGCGCTCGCCAGGGCCTCGGGACGGCCGCCGAGGACGCTCGTGGTCGCACAGAAGTACCAGTACTACCAATCGATGAACTTGCTCCGGTACGCGCCTCACCCGTAGCCACGTCACACGCCGCATAGTGTTCCCGGGTGGCTCGAGACGAAGGCGCGGCTCGAACCTCAACGCCCTACGTCGTCATCGGTGCCGGGCCAGCCGGGCTGACGGCTGCGTACCAGCTGGTGAAGCGCGGCCAGCCCGTCGTCGTCATCGAGGCAGACAACATCGTCGGCGGGATCAGCCGGACCGTGGAGCGCGACGGCTGGCGCTTCGACCTCGGCGGGCACCGCTTCTTCACGAAGGTCCAGGCCGTCGAGGACCTGTGGCACGAGATCCTCCCCGACGAGGACTTCCTCATGCGCCCGCGAATGAGCCGGATCTACTACGACGGGAAGTACTACGACTACCCGCTGAAGGCCCTCAACGCGCTCAAGAACGTTGGGTTCATCGAGGCGATCCGCATCGTCGGGTCCTACGCGTCGGCCAAGATCCGTCCTCCGAAGGACCAGACCAACTACGAGAACTGGCTCGTCGCTCGCTTCGGTTGGCGCCTCTATCGCCGCTTCTTCAAGACCTACACCGAGAAGGTGTGGGGCGTGCCGGTGCACGAGATGCCCGCGGACTGGGCCGCCCAGCGCGTGAAGGGGCTGTCGCTCGGCAACGCGATCGTGAACGCGCTCCTCCCGCGCCGCAACCAGAAGGAGATCACGAGCCTCATCGAGGAGTTCCAGTACCCCAAGTACGGGCCCGGGATGATGTGGGAGCGGTGCCGCGACCTCGTGGTCACGCTCGGCGGCGAGGTCCGCATGTCGACGCGCGTGGTCGGCGTGCACACGTCCGACGAGGTCGTCGACGCCGTCACGATCGAGCACGCCGGCGGCGCGCGCGAGCGGCTCGCCGCGGCCGCGGTGATCTCGACGATGCCGATGCGCGAGCTCGTCGCAGCCGTCGACCCCCCGGTGCCCGTCGAGGTGCGCGCTGCCGGTGACGCGCTGCACTACCGCGACTTCCTCACCGTCGCGCTCGTCGTGCCGAAGGCGGCCTCTTTCCCCGACAACTGGATCTACATCCACGCCTCTGAGGTCAAGGTTGGCCGGATCCAGAACTTCGGCTCGTGGTCGCCATTCCTCGTCAAGGACGACAAGACCTGCCTGGGGCTCGAGTACTTCGTCTTCGAGGGCGACGACGTCTGGAACATGCGCGACGAGGACCTCATCGCGATGGGATCGAGGGAGCTCGAGCAGCTCGGCCTCGTCCGCACGAAGGACGTCGAGCGAGGGTTCGTCGTGCGAGTCCCGAAGGCGTACCCGTACTACGACACCGAGTACCGGCGCAACGTCGCGTCGATCGTCGAGTACTTCGACCAGCATGCCAGGGGCTTGCACCTCATCGGGCGCAACGGCATGCACAAGTACAA
>PLCI01000071.1:0-4784 GCA_003135595.1 Acidimicrobiaceae bacterium
TGGTCTTGGTCTTGGTCTTGGTCCGGGACCGGACCGGTGGCAGTCCAGCGTGGATTCCTGCGACGTCTACGGTCAGTCAATGCACGTCGAGCCCGCATCGACTCGAGCCGTCACCTTGGTCGTGGTGGACGAAGAGCAGCTGCTCGGCTCGATCGGTCCCTTCGACGTCGAGACGCCCTGGTGGCAGGACACCGAGCCCATCGCCCGCCGGTTCCCAGATCTCGCGGTCCTCCGGCTCATCGACGTCCGCGCCCCCGAGGGTGCCGCCACGGGCGGGTCGGTGCGCTACCTCGCCGAGCACGTTGGCCGATCACACGGTCGCTTGTCAGGCGGGTACGGCCCTGTGCCCCGAGACCTCGTGCTCGACGAGGATCCGATGCGGATGCCCTGGGCTCGCCCGGGAGGACCGAGCCGCGATCTCGAGTGGGTCGCCTCCCTCGTTCGCGTCACCGGCACGCCTTTCCAACATCGAACCTGGAACCTCTCGGCGATCTGGTCGGTGCCAACACGGGACGGCGAGGTCTGGCTGAAGTGCCTGCCTCCGTTCCTCGGCCACGAGGGCCTGGTCCTCGAGGCGCTGTCGCACCAGGGCGTGCCGAGGCTGCTGGGTCGCCAGGAGCACCGGTTGCTCCTTCGCCCGCTTCCGGGCCGTGACGGCTACGACGCCACCCTCGAGGAGCGAAAGCAGCTCATCGATGCGCTGATTGCCATCCAGCTCACGACGGTGCACCGCACGCACGAGCTCCTCGAAGCTGGCGTGCCTGATCGACGCTGGCCCGCCCTGCTCGTCGCGGCCCGCGCGGTCGTGGACGCGCGGGCACCTCGCGACGAACGGCTCCGCGAGCTCGTCGACGACACCGACGACCGGGTGGCGGCGATCGAAAACTGCGGGATGGGCGACGTCCTCGTCCACTCCGACGCCCATGGAGGGAACGCGAGGATCCGCGAAGGATCAGAGGGTCCGATCTGGTACGACTGGGGAGACTCGGTGGTCGGGCATCCGATCCTCGACGTCGCCGTCCTCGAGCGACCCGAGACGCCGTGTCGCGACGAGCTCGTCGCGTACTGGCTCGATGCGTGGAAGCGCGCATGGCCAGGCAGCGACCCCCACCGGGCATGGCGGCTCATTCAGCCCTACGCGGCGCTCCTAGGCGCCATCGTCTACCAGGGCTTCCTGAACGGCATCGAGCGCAGTGAGCGCGTGTACCACGAGCGCGACGTGGCCCCGTGCCTCGAACGGGCTGCCCGGCTGGCGGCCCAGCCCGTGTGAGCTCGACGGGAACCTCGCCAGACATGTGACTTGACAGTTATATACAGATCTGTTCATATAATGACGTGGCGACCAGCGCAACCCTCCAGGCGCTCGCCGAGCCCCATCGCAAAGCGATCCTCGACGTGCTGCGAGAGGGCGAGAGCCCCGTCGGCCAGCTCGCGAGCCGATTGGGGCAGAGCCAGCCGGGAGTCTCCAAGCACCTGCGCGTGCTGCGCGATGCCGGACTGGTCACGGTGCGAGCGGACGCGCAGCGCCGCTTGTACCGAGTGCAGCCCGAGCCCCTCGAGGAGCTCGACGCATGGATCGCCACGTACCGCGACCTCTGGGCGGGCCGGCTTGACCGACTCCAGGACGCCTTGGATCAAGAGAGGGAGCGCGCATGACCGAGCCAGTCCTCAGCACCGAAGGGGAGCGACCCGCGATCCGGCTTGAGCGACGACTGGCCGATCCGCCCGCCATCGTGTGGCGGGCCCTGACCGAGCCGGAGAGGCTGGCGACCTGGTTTCCCTGTCAGATCCTGGTCGACGGTGGCGAGTGGCGCGTTGGAGCCGCGCTCACGTTCCCGTTCCCTCCCGAGGTCATCGAGATGACGCTCACCGGCGAGGTGCTCGAGCTCGACGCGCCCCACGTCCTCGCCTACACGTGGGGCCCAGAGACGCTTCGCTTTGAGTTGCTCGACGACGACGGCGGGACGAGGCTCGTGCTGACCGACGAGCTTGACTCGTCATCGGCCGCGAGGAACGCGGCGGGCTGGGACGACTGTCTCGACCTACTGGCAGGAGGAGTCCCCGACAAGGGAGCGTGGCGCCCTCGCTTCGAACGCTACGCGGTCAGGTTCGAACCGCTTGTCGGTCCCCAGGATGGCCCTCCGGAGGGCTACAAGGGGGAGTGACCCCGACCGGTCGCGACGTCGCGTGCAAGCATGCGCACATCGAGGACGTGACCCGGAGTTCGACGGCCCGTACCGACTGGGGCAAGTGGCATCGCGCCTACGACGACCCCGTGTCATCCCTCAGCCGTCGCCTTGACGCGGTCAGGCGTCTCATCGGCGACTGCCTCGCTGCCGCACCGGAAGGGGAGATCAACGTCGTCAGCCTCTGCGCAGGCGACGGCCGTGACCTCCTCGGCGTGCTCGAGCACCACCCGCGGCGCCCGGACGTCCGAGCGCAGCTGATCGAGCTCGAAGAATCGCTGGTCGACGAGGGGCGACGCCGAATAGATCAGCTCGAGCTGGAGGGCGTCACCTTTCTGAAAGCGGACGCGGGGAGCCGCGCCACCCTGGGGACGCTCCGTGACGTGCAACTGGTGCTCGCGTGCGGCATCTTTGGCAACGTCGCCGAGGGTGACATCCGAACGACCATCTACGGGCTCTCCGTGTTGCTCGCCGAAGGTGGCTCGATGATCTGGACGCGGCACCGCCTTGCGCCCGACCTCACGCCGTCGATACGGGCGTGGTTCGTGGCCGAAGGATTCGAGGAGACCGCCTTCCTGGCAATCGCTGACTCCTCGGCATCCGTCGGATCTCACCGCCTCGTGGTCAAGGATCCGACGCGGGCGCTCCCGCGACGCCTCTTCACGTTCATCGGCGATGGTGCCGATGGACTCTGCTGACCTGCAAGAGCTCGTTGGGCTCTGAGCGTGGCACAAGCAGGTGACGCTGCCGGTGGCGCGAGTCCGCGGCCCACGTCGACGGATGCAACGAAACAATGCCCATTCACCGATCCATATAGAGGTGAGAAGGACCCGGAGTACACTCGTCGGCTTCTCTTCCCAGATTCTTGGAGCGTGATCCCCGAATGCGAAGCCTTGCCTCTTGGTGCTTCCGACACCGGCGAGTCGTCCTTGGCATGTGGGTCGCCGCGCTCGCCGTTGCCTCCTTTGCGTCGATAGGGGTCGGCACGAACTTCACGAATAGCTTCAGCCTTCCGAACACTCCCTCGACCAACGCGCTCGCGATTCTCAAGCGGGTCTCACCGCAGAACTCCGGGGACATCGAGCGGATCGTGTTCGAGACTTCGGACGGGCTGTCCGTGACGTCGCCTGCGGTCGAGCAGCGGGTCAACGCGATGCTTGCGACGGTTGCGACGCTGCCACACGTGACCCGCATCCAGTCGCCCTTCTCGCCGACTGGCGGCGCGCAGATCTCGAAAGGCGGCACGATTGCCTACGCGAACGTGACGTTCAACCTGCTTGCACAGAACATCTCGACGCGGGCCGCGGGCCGGTTCGTCAGCGTGGCCGGGTCTGCCGACGCGCACGGCCTGAGAGTCGCGGTCGCAGGCCAGGTGGCTGCGAAATCGATTCCTCCCTCGCTGGGCGGCTCGCTGCCCGGGATCATCCTCGCAGGCATCGTGCTCCTGCTGGTGTTCGGTTCCCTCGCAGCGATGATCCTCCCGCTCGTCTCGGCGCTCCTTTCCCTTGGCACTGCGATCGGGATCATCGGGCTCCTGAGCAACGTGATGAACATGCCGGAATTCTCGACGCAGCTCGTCCTGCTCATCGGCCTGGGGGTGGGGATCGACTATGCGCTCTTCATCGTGACCCGGCATCGACAAGGCCTTCTTGCAGGGCTGGACCCTGAGGCTTCGGTTGTCAAGGCCGTCAACACGTCGGGCAGAGCGGTCCTCTTTGCCGGGATCATCGTCTGCATCGCCTTGCTCGGGATGTTCGCACTCGGCGTCGGGTTCCTCTACGGGGTCGCGATCTCCGCATCGATCGGCGTCGCGTTCACGATGCTCGCGGCACTCACGCTCTTGCCGGCGATGCTGGGGTTCTGCGGCCCAAAGGTGCTCAGCCGCCGGCAGCGCCGACGTCTCGATGACGCCGGGCTGTGGGTGGTCGGCAGCGGCCAGAGGGGCTTCTGGCCACGATGGTCGGACTTCGAGTCCCGGCGCCCGCTGCTCGCCGCCGGAGGAGCGCTCATCGTCGTCGTGCTCGTCGCCCTTCCCTTCTTCACCTTGCGTCTCGGCACCGCTGACCAGGGCAATGACCCGATCGGATCGACCACTCGGACCGCGTACGACCTGCTGGCCAAGGGATTCGGTGCGGGGTACAACGGCCAGCTCATGGTGGTCATCGAGAGCCACGGCCGCGCCGACTCCAAGACCCTCGCGGTCCTGCGTGCGGCGATCGCTCAGCATCCGGACATCGCGTCGGTGAGTCCGCTCTTCACGCTGCCCTCGAAGGACGGCACGACAGTCAGCCTGCTGAGCGTCGTGCCCGTGTCATCGCCACAGGACGCCGCCACCACGAACCTCATCGACGCGCTCCGCGGCACGACGATTCCCCCGATCGTGCACGGCACGGGGCTCACGGTGCTGGTCGGAGGCTCGACCGCGGTCTTCGTGGACTTCACCCGCGTCCTCTCCGCCAAGCTGCCGCTGTTCATCGCGCTCGTCGTCGGGCTGTCGTTCCTGCTGCTCGTCATCGTGTTCCGGAGCTTCGTCGTCCCCCTGACGGCGGCGATCATGAATGTCCTCTCCGTCGGCGCGGCGTTCGGCGTGCTCGTGGC
>PLCI01000071.1:4797-8520 GCA_003135595.1 Acidimicrobiaceae bacterium
CGATGGACTACGAGGTGTTCCTCATCTCGAGGATCCACGAGGAATGGCTGAGGACGGGGGACAACCGCATGGCCGTTCGCAACGGGCTCGCCTCGACGGGAAAGACCATCACCGCCGCCGCGCTGATCATGATCCTGATCTTCGGGTCGTTCATCCACGGCGGCAACCGAACCATCAAGGAGTTCGGTCTCGGTCTCGCCGCGGGAATCTTCATGGATGCCGTGCTGATCCGGATGGCCATCGTGCCTGCTGTCATGTTCGTGCTGGGTCGGTCGAACTGGTGGTTCCCGAAGTGGCTGGACACCCGTCTGCCAAGGGCGGGGATCGATCCGCTGTCGATCGGCGACGAGGGCCTCGACGAGATCCTGCCGAGGGATCCTGAGGCAGCCGTCGTCTGACGCCGAGCGCCTGTGCGCCGGTCGCCGGCACTACGTCGCGGAGTCCAAGCGGGCCTGACCGCGCGGGCACCGCGAGACTCGCCGGACACGCGCGACCTGCCCTACTGTCGGGCAATCGCCTCGATGAAGGACCTCGACAAGTTGGCCATGTCGATGCCGCTCACGACACGCACGGCCACGGCGGACGGGCGACCGTCGTACCTCTGCGGCGGAAAGCTCTTCTGCTGCCAGCGCAACCGGCGGCGGGACGCGGTCGACGACGCCGGGGAGATGCTCGACGACGTGCTGATGTTCCGGGTGGCCGACCTCGAGACGAAGGAAGCGCTGCTCGCGGACACGTCGGCGTCGTTCTTCACGACGGCCCACTTCAACGGGTATGCCGCCGTGCTGCTGCGGATCGCGCACTTGGGCGACGTCGACCGCGACGAGCTGTTCGAGCTCGTGGCTGACGCATGGCTCACGAGAGCACCGAAGCGTGTGGCAGCGACATGGCTCGCGAGCATCGAGGGACGAGGTCGCGAGCAAAGCTGACAAACAGTGTTGTGGCGAGCAGGTCGCGCCCACCTTGCAGCAAAAGGGTGCGTCAAAGGCATTGTCTTTTTGCGCTGCTCTGAGAAGATGTACGCCCAGCACTTCGCCAGGAGGCGTCGCGTGTCGGACGACAAGCTTGTACCAAGAGCGTCTTCTGGTCCCAGGTCGACCAGTGCGACGATCGCGCCGGGATCCGCAGCACCGGCGCGCGATGCGGAGGTCGAGCGCGAGAAGCTCGAGCGAGCGCTGGCCGAGATGCTGGCGGTCGATCGCTCGCGGGCTGCCGAGCCGCCGAGATATCGGCGACTCGTGGGCGTGACGAGCATGATCTCGATCGTTCTCGTCCTGGTGGTCATTGCGAGCCTCCTTGCCCTCAACCATCTCTCGCCCAAGGCCGTGGGTGGCACGGCCGCGCCGTCGACCACTGCGTCGAGCACCTCCACGACGACTGGTGCGACGGGGTCGACGACGCTTCCGCCCGGTGGCAACACGACGGGTCCGACCGCCGTCGCCTCGCTCGCGGCAGCAAGCCGCGACGCCACGCTGATCGCGGCGATCGGACAGGGCGGCCAGCCCATGCTCCTCGAGCGGACCGCGGCGTCGTCGTTCATCACGAGTTCAACGCGGACGCCTGTCGTCGAGTACATCTGGAGCGCATCGGGCGGTGCGGGCGGGTTGGAGAACCTGGTGGTCGCGAGCTCGCTGATCGAGCTGGGCGGGGCGTTCAAGACGATGACGCCACTGTCGCTCGGTGGCGCCTACAGCTCGGTTGACTTCAGCGGGCCGTATCGAGGTCCGGTGCTCTTCGACGCGGTGCAGGGCGTCGGGACACCTAGTGGGCAGGGCTCGACGCCGACGCCACAGGCGCGCGAACAGTACGAGCTCTACGACAGGTCCCCCTACACGTCGGCACGCGGCACGCTTCCGTTCCTCGACATCGCGAGCCACTACGTCCTGGTCGGCAGCGCGATCCCGACCAACCTGGTCGCAGGCCTCACCCTGGGCCAGATCGCGGCGGCGCTCCGCTCGCCGCACAGTCAGATCGCCCGGGCCATCATCGGCGGCGCAAACGACCTGACCGCGGGCATCTGCACGACGCTGTCGGCCCTCAGCCAACCCCTTCCCGCGGTCTGCCTGACCGCCGTGATCCAACACTTGGAGACGACACTGCCCACGTCGCCGCCGCGCGGCTAGCTGCGCTCGGCACCGGTCCGAGCGCTAGCCCGAGACGCCTTCGCGCTCGACCAACCGCCACATGGCGGCGACCTCGGTGTGGCTCATGTGCGGGTCCTGGACCTTCCAGGTGACGACGTCTCGCATCGTCGCAGCGAGCGCGCGCCGGTCGAAGCACCTCAGGAATGAGCGCACCAGCAGACCCCGGGCGGCACGGATCAGCATCGCCTCGAGTCTGCTGACCGGCGCCTGTCCGGTCGACATCAGCACCCACGCGACGACGACGTCCACGGCGGGGTCGCCCCGGGCGGCTCCCGTCCAGTCGATGACGACCGGGCCGCGCGGCCCAACGAGCACGTTCAGCGGATGCAGGTCCATGTGGACCAGCGCTCCGCCATGACCGACAGGTGCGGCCCGAAGAAAGTCGGGGGACTCGAGCGCGTGGAGCTGCTGGTGCAGGGACGCGAGCTGGCGGGCCCGACGGCGAAGGGTCCACGGTGCCTTGGCGATCGAGTCGACCATGGTCACCCCGTCGACGCGCTCCATCACGAGATCGCGTCCGGTGTCGTCGATCTCGATCACCTCGGGCACGGGGTACCCCTGGATACGGAGGTACTCCATCGTCCGAGCCTCGGTCAGCTGGGATCGGCCCTCGCGTGAGCGTCGGAGCACCTGGTGCGGGCCGTACTCGAAGATGTCCGAGTCTCGCCCCGAGGCCAGCAGGATCCCAGGCGCTCGCACGCGAGGAACCTAGTGACTGGCAGTCGACGCCGCGGGAGGCTGTCATCATGGCCGCCACGACCTGCCGATCGAATCCGGCTCGCGACGCAACGAGGATCAATGCTGGAGATGAAAAGGGCCTGCGAGCGGTGTTCGGTGGGCCTCGAGGACGCCAGTGACGCCGCCATTTGCAGCTTCGAGTGCACGTTCTGTGCGCGGTGCAGCGAGGCGCTGGAGCACACCTGTCCAAACTGCTCAGGAGAGCTCGTCGCTCGGCCGAGGCGAGCCGGCCCTGCTCGATGAGGGCTCGAGGGCCACTGGCTTTGCCCTGGCGGTCCCGGTCGACTGACCGACTCTGGCGTCCGAGGTAGGTGACCGCGGGCACGGAGCCGGGCGCGCCTGCGTCGCGCGGCGACCGACGAGCACTGGGAGCAGGGCTAATCGATCGTCACTCTGGTAGCTCGGCTTCGTGATCGTTGGGACGGTGCCAGGGGCGTTCGATGACGCAGAGGGCGGCTACGTCGGCCTCTGCGTGATGCACCTCGGGCTGCGCGGAGTCAGTGAGGGGCGTGCTCGACGCTCGACGCGGCGTCCAAGGGCGTTGCTTCAAGTATCGACTCGAGGTCCTCGGGGGACATGGGCCGTGCGAAGAGGAAGCCCTGTGCCATGTTGCAGCGTTGGCGCTCCAGCTCGTGCAGCTGGACCTCGAGCTCGACACCCTCGGCGATGAGCTCGAGGTCGAGGGTCTTGCCAAGGTCGATCAACGAGCGCACGATTGCAGCCGCCTCGGGGGAGTCGTGGAGGTCAGCGACGAAGGACCGATCGATCTTCAAGATGTCGACCGGGATCTGCCGCAAGTAGCTGAGCGAGGAGTAGCCCGTTCCGAAGTCGTCGATCGCGA
>PLCI01000038.1 GCA_003135595.1 Acidimicrobiaceae bacterium
CGGGCTCTACCACCTCGCCTGGGAGGTCGAGACCCTCGCCCAGCTCCGCGATGCCCGCACGACGCTTGCCGCCATGGGCGCGCTCGTGGGGGAGACGGACCACTCGACGACCAAGTCGCTCTACGCCCACGATCCCGACGGGCTCGAGTTCGAGGTGTGCTGGATCGTCCCGGCGGACCGTCTCGACGACGCGACCAAGGAGGGCACGATGGAGCTGCGCCAGCTCGATCTCGACGCCGAGCTCGTGAGGTTCGGGGCCGACACCGTCGGGGGCCTCGGGGTCAGCTGGCCAGCGAGCTGATCTGCGGGCTGGCTCAGACGATCGGCCACGGCCACGGCGGGTAGTGGCCGCGCGACTCGGGCTCGGGCAGCACGCCCGTCGCGCACAGGCTCGCGGCCCTGCGCTGCGTTGCGGTCACCTCTTCAGGGGCGAGGAGCCCACGAAGCACGTCGACGTCGCCGCGTGCCACGGCATCGAGGCGCTCGAGGACCGCCGGGGCGATCGGGTCGAGCGCGAACTCCCAGATCACCGTGCGCAGCTTGTCGTCCACGTGGAAGCACAGCCCGTTGTCGATCGCCCAGCACCGTCCCTCCTCCAGCAGCACGTGGCCCGACTTGCGGTCCGTGTTGTTCGCGACGACGTCGAAGGCGGCGAGTGCTCGGAACCAGTCGGCGAGCGCCGGGTCGCCTCGCAGCGTGAGGTAGTGCTCGACGCCACCCTCGTGGACCCACCGCTGCACCGAACCCGGCCCGTAGTCGGCGTCGTCGCGCGCGACGGTGAGCGGCACGCAGTCCGTGCCGAGCAGCTGGTCGAGCTCGAATGCCGCCACCTCGCGACGCCACAGACCCGGTGGGAAGTCCCACAGCGCGCGCTCGCCTCGCTCGGGCTTGTACACCGCGAGCAGCTCGTCGGTCCCGAGCCGTGCGGTGACGAGCAGCGTGGCGTTGGACGAGTCGGGGATCCGACCGTGGATCTCGAGGGTGCCCTTGCCGAGTACCTCGGCCGAGCGTCCCTCGTCGAGCTGGCTCACCGAATCGGCGCGTGGTGGCCGTTCGTCCTCGGGCAGTCGTGGCCGCGGCGGTCGAGCGGCAGCCCGCACAGCGGGCACGGGGGGCGCCCGGCCTCGATCAGCTGGACCGCCCGGATGGCGAACGCCGCGGCCTGCTCTGCGGTGAGCGTCACGAACAGGGAGTCGCCGTCGTCCTCGACCGACTCGATCGCCACGTCGATCGTCGCGGCGTCCTCGTCGAGGGCGACGGTGATCTCGCCCGCGATGAGGTCGATCTCGTACTCGGGCTCGAGCTCGACGTCCATCTCGAGCGCCTCGGGCCGTGCCATCGTGCGCACGACCCTCGCCAGCCACGACGCGAGGATCGCGACCTGGTCCTTCTCGATCTTCACGACCACGAGTCGGCGACCTTCGCGGACCTGGAGCAAGAAAAGGCGCTCGCCGACGTCGCCGATCGCGCCGACCGCGATGCGCTCGGGATGCTCCAGGCGGTGGATCACGACGGTGCGAGTCCGGCGAGCTCGGCGAGTGAGTTCACGCACAGCACGAGCGGCGCGCCCTCGCCGACGACGAGGACCGTGATCGAGCACGTCGACACGACGGTGCGCTGGAACAGGTCGAGGGGGATGCCGAGCGCCGCGGCGACGATCGCCTTGATCGGGTCGGCATGGCTCACCGCGACGATCGTCTGGCCACGGTGCCGAGCGCCGAGCTCGACGACCGCGTCCCAGCAGCGAGCCTGCAGCTCGCTGAACGACTCGCCACGCGGGAACCGAAAGGTGCTCGGCGTCAGCTGCACCGAGCGCCACTCGCGGCGCCGGCGCAGTGCGGACAGCCTGGCGCCCGTCCAGTCCCCGAAGTCGCACTCGATGAGCCCCGGGGCGGTCCGCACGCGGAGGTGCAGGGCCCGCGCGATGGGCGCCGCGGTCTCCATGGCGCGTTCGAGCGGCGACGCATAGACGGCCGTCGGCGGCCGCGGCACGCCCGCGATGCGAGCGGCGACCGCGGTGGCCTGCTCGGTCCCACGGTCCGAGAGGTGCAGCCCGGGCGCGCGACCCGGCAGGACCTTGCCGGTCGTCGCGGTGTTCCCGTGCCGCACGAGCACGACGGTGCACGGCCGGTCGATGCTGCCCTTGGGCATCGTTGGGTCAGGCCACCGGCGCGGGCAGGCGTCCCGGTGCCGCGACCGCGGTCGCCGGCCACCGACGACGGCTCACCCGCGAGAGCTTGCGCATGAGCGCGATCGCCCCGGGGTCGTCGTCGCCCGGGCGCAGCTCGACGGCACCATCGCGCACCATCGAGGCGAGCAGGTCACGGCCTCGGTCCGTGCGGACCACGACGAGCGTCCAGTCGTTGTACTCGCCGATGCCGCCCGTCGACAGGTCTGCGTGCTCGGCCGCGAAGTCCGGGCACTCCTTGCAGCCCTCCCGCGTCCAGGCGTGGGCCTCTTTGAGGGGCACCTCGAGGTAGCCGCCGTCGGTCAGCCAGAGCTGGAACACGCCCTTGATGTTCATCTTTGCGATCTTGTCGCGGGTGAGGCCGTACTTCGCCTCGAACAGCTCCTCGAAGATCGCGTCGTCGAACGTCTTGGAGCACATGAGCCCGATCGTGAGGGAGAGCCGGCGCGCGATCTTGCCTGCCTTTCGGGCGCCCATCGCGCCGGGGGCCGACGTCATGCACCCCATGCCGACCAAGCAGAGCCGCTCGAAGCCCTGCTCGATTGCCGCGGGGTACGCGAGCAGGTTCGCCGAGTAGGTGTAGCGCGAGCCCGACGTCGCGAGGACCTCGGCGCGCGTGCGGGCGACGGCCGGCACCGCGCGCCAGGTCGATCCGTCGCCCTCGAGGGCCGAGACGAGCGCCGCGTCGATCTCGTCGTGCTCGAGCGCGTAGACGAGCAGCGCCGCGACGAAGCCGCCGTCCTGGCCGGCCGCGGCGAGCTCGGGGTCCGTCGCCCTCGCGAGCACGACGTCGGCGGCGACGCCGGACACCTCCTCGTCGGTGCGCACGCGGCCGAAGCGGAACGTGTCGACCTCGGGCTCCCAGTCGCGGAAGCGGGGGCATGCCCTCGTGCACAGCGTGCAGCCCTTCTCGCCGTGGGTGCAGTTCTCGGGGCCGCCCTCGGCGTCGACGTGGAACGGCCGGTAGGTCCCGTTCGCGGTGTCGTACCCGAGCACGTCATAGGGGCACGCGACGATGCACGCGGCACAGCCCGTGCACAGCCCTGACGTCACGACCTCTTTGAAGAGCTCCTTCCACTGCGGTTTGTCGACCATCGGCCCACCTTACCGACGTGCTCTCCACCGGTCATGAGAGCGGCCGACGTTGGCGGCGGTCACGCCGCGCCGTCGAGCACCCCGGTCAGCCCAGTGGGCGCGTGGGGGCCGATGACGAGCTGCTCGAGCACGCCGATGCCGCGGCGCTCGCCCCACGTCGCTGCCACGACCTGCTGGACGTGGATGTTGTGCAGCGAGACGGTGTCGAGCTCGTCGGCGTCGTGGACCTCGCCCGCGACCACGAGCTCGCCGTGGAAGCGACCGTGGGCGTAGACCGGGTGCAGGTAGCCCGCGCCGCGCATTCGGAACGTGAGGAGCGGCTCGAGCTCGATGCGACCCGGCTCGCCCGAGGCCGCTTCGACGTGCAGGGTGGCGTGCGCGGCGCGTCGCAGGCCAGCGGCGAAGGTGACCGAGTGGCCCGACGAGCTCGTGTGGTGCACGCCGCTCGCATCGACGGGGCTCGCCCCAGGTGCGAGGAGATCGAGTGCTGCCGCGGTCCGGCTCCACGCGACGCCCTCGGCGTCCTCGAAGGTGGAGAAGTGGTAGCCGCCGTCGTCGAAGTTGAGCGGCGCCCACAGGAAGAACAGCTGGGGGGGTCGCGTGGAGGGCGCCGGCGTCGCCGAGTCGGCCAGCGGGCGGATGCCCCACGACCGGTCCTTCGTGCCGAACGTCGGCATCGCGTCGAGGGCGAGGCGCTCGCCGTCGATCTCCAGCCAGCCGCTCCAGGTCCCGAGCTGGGTCGCCCTTGTCACGTCCATGAACACCCGAGCGGCGTCGTAGCGGGTCTGGCGGGGCTCTTCGATCGCGACGGTCCGGGCGGTGAACGTCAGCTCCCCGCGCAGCCCCTGGTCCGCTGCGTCGACGCGGATCGTTGCCACGCGCATCGGCTCGACGAGCTCGATCGAGATCGGGCCGACCCTCGTGGACCGGGCGTCGCTCGTGCCCGACGCGAACACCGATCGCTGCTCGCCAGCTCGGACGGTGCCCACGGCGGCGTCGACGACCCCGCGATTCGGATAGATCCCGAGCGCGATGCCGAAGTACAGGTCCTCGCGGTAGCCGTTGAACCAGAAGCGGTCGTAGGCGTCGGGATGCCCGCCCATCGCGTGGGCGAGCGGGGTCGGGGCCTGGTGGACCGGGAGGTCGTCGAGCTCGAGCAGCATCAGGACGCCAGCCTCGAGCGCGCGTCGAGGTCCTGAACGGCAGCCGCTGAGCGCTCGATCATGGTCAGGAACATCGCGTCGCCCCGCTCGGTGCGCACCACCAGCATGGAGGCGCACACGAGCATCACGATGCCCTGGAACGCGTGCCACGCGTAGTCGTCGAAGAGTGCTCGTCGGTCGTAGCCCGTGACACCGAGCGTGCCGAGCCGGTCGAGGTAGACGTCCAGCAGCTCGAGCTCGTGGGCCCGGCGCACCTCGGGCTCGAGGCTCGTCGTGAGCAGGTACGCGACGTCGAGCGCGCCGCTGCCGTGCGCGACGGTCTGCCAGTCGACGGTCGCCATCGGCACCTCGCCGCAGCGGCCGCCGAAGATGAGGTTGTCCGTGCGGAAGTCCCCGTGGATGACGGTGGGTGGCCCGCCGCGGCCCGCGAGGTAGGCGCCGAGTCGTGGCATGAGCCACTCGACGACGGCTCGCGTCGGGGTGGCGACCTGGTCGCCGTAGCGGTCGAGGAAGCCGACGAACAGTGCCGGGAGCACCTCTTGGTAGAGCGGTCGCAGGGAGTCCGCGACGTCGTCCACGAAAGCAAGCCCCGGTGGCGACGGCACCCCCCAGAGCGGCGCGTGCAGCCCGGCGAGCTCGGTCACCGCGATCGTCGCGAGCTCGAGCGCGAGCCCGTCGAGCTGGTCGCACGTCGCGGCGGGAAGGAGGCTCTCGAGAACGAGGAGGAAGCCGCCCGTCGCCTCGTCGAACGCCGAGGCGAAGCACGCCGGCGTGCGGATCACGACGTTCGGCGCGATCAGCTCGTAGAAGCGCACCTCGCGCTCGTAGAGGTGCTGTGCCCTTGCCGTCGCCAGGCTCACCGGATCTGACGAGGGCATCTTCACGACGACCTCGACGGGCGAATCGAGTCCGTCGACGACGAGCTCGAGCGCCCAGCACGACGCGACCTGACCCGCGCCCACCTGACGTCGAGCCACGGACAGGACGTCGGCACCGCCGGTGATCGAGCTGTGGCGCAGCAGGTCGCTCAGCGCTGCCTTGGAATCGAGCTCGTCGACCGCACGGAGCACGCGCACCCCCCGGGGCGCACGCTACCAACGCCCAATCCTGGAAAAGACTGGGTGTCGGGCCACCTCGTCGTCGTCGGGAAGAATGCCTGCGATGCAGAGCTTCATCACCCAGCACCTCGCGAGCTCGGGCTACCCGGTCCTGTTCGTCCTCGCCCTCCTCGGGGCGATGTGCATCCCGATCCCCTCCGAGATCACCTTCGGGTTCGCCGGTGCGCTCTGCGCCTCGTCATTCGTGCACGCGAGCGGCGGGTCGCACCACCTGACGCTCTGGGCGGTGATCGTCGTCGGCACCGCCGCGACGGTCGCCGGGGCGACGGTTGCCTACCTCGTGGGGCGGTTCGCGGGCCGCGCCTTCGTCGATCGCTACGGAAAGTACGTGCTGCTCAGCCACGACGACCTCGATCGCACCGAGCGGCTCTTCTCGAGGTGGGGGGACGGGCTCGTCGGCGTCGGGCAGGTCATCCCCCTGCTCCGCGCGTTCGTGGGCTTCGGCGCCGGCGTCGCCCGCGTGGGCGCGGTGCCGTTCCTCGTGCTCACGACGCTCGGCGCCGCGGCGTGGGTGAGCCTCATCTCGGTCATCGGCTTCGAGGCGAGCGGGAACTACGAGCACGTGGTGCGCTGGTTCGGTGGCGCGGGCTACGTGGTCGCCGGCGTCGTGGTCGTCGTGATCGTCGTGGGGATCGTGCACCGCTGGCGGCGCTACCACGAGGCGCAGGCGCGTCGCTCGCAGCCCTGANNTTACCGTCGATGAGGAACGTCGAGCGGATCACCCCCACGGTCTTTTTGCCGTAGAGCGTCTTTTCCCCCCATGCGCCGTACTTTTCCATCACCGCGTGCGTGGGGTCGGACAGGAGCGGGAAGCGCAGCTTGAACTTGCTGATGAACTTCGTGTGCTTCTCCGCGCCGTCAGGCGAGATGCCGAGCACCGAGACGTCGGCACGGTCCAAGGCGCGAAGGTTGTCGTTGAACTGGCATGCCTCCTTGGTGCACCCGGGCGTGTCGTCAGCGGGGTAGAAGTACACGACGACGGCCCGGCCCGCGAAGTCCTTGAGCGACACCCTGGCGCTGTGCGCGTCGGGGAGCGTGAACGCCGGCGCCTTGGATCCTGCCTCGAGACGTGCCATGCCAACCCCTCTCTGTGTGACCGGATGCTAGGACGGGCGACCCGAGCGCTAGACGCTGACAAACCGTCGCCGAGGCCCATGTCGCCTGATCGTGAGCCTTGACCGGTAGGCTTGTGTCGCCTCCCTTGGACTCAAGGGTGTGCGGGCCCAGGACACCTCAGTCACGTGGGCCCACTGAGACCCCTGAACTGAGTGTGACAATGCCAAAGGCCCTAGAGGCGCCTGTAAGACCTGAATCCGTCGCGGAGCGCTACTCGACGGACAAGACGTTCGAGTCCCTCGGCGTCGCAGAGCGGCTCTGCAAGACGCTCGCGAACCAGGGGATCACGTCGGCCTTCCCGATCCAGGCGCTGACGATCGCCGACGCCTTGGAGGGCCGCGACGTCTGCGGCAAGGCCAAGACCGGCTCGGGCAAGACGCTCGCGTTCGGGCTGCCCATGCTGCAGCGCCTCGTGGGCAAGCTCGCAGGCCCCGACGGCAAGGTCGTGGGCAAGAAGGGCCACCCCGCGCGCCCACGCGGTCTCGTGCTGCTCCCGACGCGCGAGCTTGCGGTCCAGGTCTACGACGTGCTGCGCCCCCTCGCCGAGGACATGGGCGTGCGCATCGTCGCGGTCTACGGCGGCGCGGACATCGAGCGCCAGACCCGCCAGCTCCGCAAGGGCTGCGAGGTGATCATCGCCACGCCCGGCCGGCTGATCGACCTCGGCGACCGCGGTGAGCTCGCCGTCGAGGACCTCGACGTGCTCGTCCTCGACGAGGCCGACCGGATGGCCGACATGGGCTTCATGCCCCAGGTCGAGTGGGTGCTGCGCCGGCTCGTGGGCCGGGCCCATCAGACCCTCTTGTTCTCCGCCACGCTGGATGGTGCGGTTGACCGACTCGTGAAGCGCTACCTCTCCGACCCCGTGTTCCACGAGGTCGCGAGCGACACCCAGACCGTGGCCGAGATGGTCCACCACTACTTCCAGGTCCACCAGATGGACAAGGTGAAGGTGGCGGCTGCCATCTGCCGCGCGAACGACAAGGTCCTCATCTTCGTGCGCACCAAGCGAGGAGCGGACCGCCTGGTCCAGCAGCTCGCGGTCGAGGGCGTCCACGCCGGTGCGATCCACGGCGATCTCCGCCAGTCCCAGCGCGAGCGCGCGCTCGCCGACTTCATGTCGGGCTCCTTGCACGCGATGGTCGCGACCGACGTCGCCGCGCGCGGCCTCGACATCGACGCGGTCGACGTGGTCGTCCACTACGACCCGCCCGAGGACCAGAAGGCCTACCTGCACCGATCCGGACGCACCGCGAGAGCGGGCACCGCGGGTGTCGTCGTCTCGCTGCTGTTGTGGAACCAGGTCGTCGAGGCCCAGGTGACGATGAAGCGGCTCGGGCTCAAGCTGCCGATCGTCGAGGTCTTCTCCAACGACCCCGCCATGCAGGACCTCGCGGCCCACGTCGCGGACCCCGCGCGGTCGATCCTGTGACGCCCAAGCGCCGCAAGTCCGAGGACAAGCCCGCCGCTGCGAAGCGACCCGAGACCGACGCGATCACCGAGTACGTCCCCGACGACACGATCAAGCGTGCGCTCGCGGTCGTCGCGCACCCCGACGACGTCGACTTCGGCATGGCGGGCACCGTCGCGACGCTCACCTCTCAGGGTGTCGAGGTGACCTACTGCCTCGTGACCTCGGGCGACGCCGGCGGCGACGAGCTGGTCATGGCCCGAGAGGATCGCGCCAAGCTCCGCGAGGACGAGCAGCGCGCCGCGGCCGCCTGCGTCGGCGTCAGCGAGCTCGTGTTCCTCGGCTACGCCGACGGCATGGTCGAGCCCACGCTGGCGCTTCGACGTGACCTGGCTCGGGTGATCCGCAAGGTCAAGCCCGACGTGGTGCTCACCCAGAGCCCCGAGCGCAACTACGAGCGGATCTTCGCCTCGCACCCTGACCACCTCGCGACCGGCGAGGCCACGCTGCGCGCGGTCTACCCCGACGCGCGCAATCCCCACGCGTTCCCTGCCCTCTTCAACGACGAGAGGCTCGAGCCCCACACCGTCGCCCGCGTCTGGATCGTCGGCACGTCGGCGCCCACGATGGTCGTCGACACGACGGCGAGCATCGACAAGAAGCTCGAGGCGCTCAAGTGCCACAAGTCCCAGGTCGGCGACGGCGCGCGCCTCGACGCGATGCTCCGCGAGTGGGGCGGCATGATCGCGAAGAATGCGGGCCTGCCGAAGGGTCGTCTCGCCGAGGCGTTCAAGGTCGTCCCGACGGCCTAGGGGGCGGACCCCCGCGCGTGCAGGCTCTCAGCGAGCCTCGGTCGCGAGCGAGCGCAGCACGTAGTTGAGGACGCCGCCGTGGCGCATGTAGTCCGCCTCCATGGCTGCGTCGATCCGGAGTCGCGCCTCGAACTCGGTCTTCGTGCCGTCGTCGGCACGCACGCGGATCGTCACGGCCTTCGGGACCTCGCCGTCGTTCAGCGCTTCGAGCCCGATGACGTCGTAGGTCTCGCTGCCGTCGAGGTGCAGCGACGCGAGCGACTCGCCGGGGAGGAACTGCAGGGGGGCGATCCCCATGCCGATCAGGTTGGAGCGGTGGATCCGCTCGAAGCTCTCGGCGAGCACCGCTNNAGCGGCGTGCCCTCGCGCCGGTAGGCGACCGAGGCGTCGAAGATCGTGGCCCCGGTGCGCTCGGGGAACTTGGTCGTGACCCCGCCTTCGGTGCCGGGGGCGAGCAGGTTCTTCAGCCGCAGGTTGGCGAACGTCCCGCGCACCATCACTTCGTGGTTGCCCCGCCGCGTGCCGTAGGTGTTGAAGTCGGCCACCGAGACGGAGTGCTCGAGCAGGTACTCGCCGGCGGGCACGGTCGGGCGGATCGCCCCCGCGGGCGAGACGTGGTCCGTCGTCACCGAGTCGCCGACCTGGACGAGGACGCGCGCGCCCTCGACGTCGCGGACCGGCGCCGGCTCGGCGCGAATGCCCTCGAAGTACGGCGGCTGGTGCACGTAGGTGGACGATCCTTCCCACGCGTAGGTCTCGCCACGCGGCACTGCGACGGCGTCCCAGCGCTCGCCGCCGCTGAAGACACTCGCGTACCGCGTCGTGAACTGGTCCGGGCTGAGCGAGGCGCGCACCGCGTCGGCGACCTCGGCGTCGGAGGGCCAGAGCTCCTTCAGGTAGACGTCCTCGCCGTCCGAGCCGGTGCCGATCGGCTCGGACGTGAGGTCGATGTCGACCGTGCCGGCGAGTGCAAAGGCGACGACGAGCGGCGGGGACGCGAGGTAGTTCTGGCGCACGTCGGGATGGATCCGGCTCTCGAAGTTCCGGTTGCCCGACAGCACCGCGCAGGCGACGAGGTCGCCCTCCGCGATGGCCCGCGAGATCTCGTCGGGCAGCGGCCCGGAGTTTCCGATGCATGTCGTGCAGCCGTAGCCGACCGTCTGGAAGCCGAGCTCGTCGAG
>PLCI01000109.1 GCA_003135595.1 Acidimicrobiaceae bacterium
GCGTGAGGTCGCACGCGAGCTTCGTGAGGTCGAGCTTCTCGACGAGCTCGAGCATCACGGCGAGCCCGCTCTTCATGTCGCTGGCCCCGGCGCCGAAGCAGCGGTCTCCGTCGATGCGCGCGGGGCCGTTCTCGGTCCGCACGGTGTCGAGATGACCCGCGAGCGCGATGCGAGGGCCCTTGCCGCGCGTGACGGGGACGACGATGGAGTCCCCGTAGCGGCGGACGGGCGCCGCGAGGGCGAGGCCGGCGACCCGGGCCTGCACGGCGTCGCACAGCGCGCGCTCCTCGCCGATGGGCGACGGGATCGCGCAGAGCCAGAGGAGCGTCTCGGCGAGGCTCACACGGGCACCGCGAAGTCGCGCAACGCCTCGTTGAGGCTGACCTTGCGGTCCGTCCCCGCGGTGCGCTGGCCGATGACGAGCGCGCACGGGACGCCGTACTCGCCCGCGGGGAACTTCTTCGCGCGCGTCCCCGGGATGACCACGCTGCGCGGCGGCACGTACCCGCGGTGCTCGACGACCTCGGGCCCGCTGACGTCGAGGATGGCCGTCGACGACGTGAGCACGACGCCGGCCCCGATGACGGCCTCGCGCCCGATGCGCATGCCCTCGACGACGACCACGCGCGACCCGACGAAGACGCCGTCCTCCACGATGACCGGCTGGGCGTTCGCGGGCTCGAGCACGCCGCCGATGCCGACGCCGCCCGAGAGGTGCACGCCCTCGCCGATCTGCGCGCAGCTCCCGACGGTCGCCCAGGTGTCGACCAGCGTGCGAGCGCCCACCCTCGCGCCGATGTTCACGTAGCTCGGCATCAGGATGACGCCGGGTCCGAGGTAGCTCCCCCACCGCGCCGAGGCGCCGGGCACGACCCGCACGCCCGCCGCCTCGTAGCCGTGCTTGAGCGGGAGGCGGTCGGCGTACTCGAAGGGCCCGGTTGTCTCGGTCATGATCCCCCGCAACCTGAAGAGGCAGAGGATCGCGCGCTTCAGCCACTCGTTGACCACGACGTCGCCGGACTCGCCGATCTCCGCGACGCGCGCGGACCCGTCGTCCAGCATGCCGATGGCGGTCTCCACGACGCCTCGTGCCTCGGTGTCGGACTCTGAGAGCTCGCCGAGGTGCTCGTACAGCTCGTCGACGCGCTGTTCGAGCGAGCTCACCGCTCGATGGTACCAACGGTGCTCGCGGTCCTTCGGTTTCGCGCCTCGGTACGCTCGGCGCAGTGGAGCATCTCGGCGCGTCGACGACCGCACGGCGTGTCGCTGCGCACCGGCTCACCGTGACGCGCCTCTCGTCGAGCTCGGGTCGACCGCGTGACGACGAGGCGCTCGGGCGCGACGTCGCGGGCGACACGCCCGTCGAGGACACCCGGATGCACCGGTACCTCGCGAGCCGCACCGCGTTCTTCGACGCCGTCGTGGTCGGCGCCCTCGATGCCGGGCTCCGCCAGGTGGTCGTCCTCGGCGCTGGCTACGACGCGAGGTCGCTCCGCTACGAGCGAGCGGGCGNNCCGCGGACTTCGCCGCGGACCCCATCGACGGGCTGCTCGCCGACGCCGGCCTCGACGTGGGTGCGCCGACGCTGTTCGTCCTCGAGGGCGTTGTCGCCTACCTCGAGGCCGAGGTGCTGGCCGCGCTGTGCGCCATGGTGCGCCGGGTCGCCGCGGCGGGCTCGTTGTTTGCCGTGAGCGTCGGTGTGGAGCGCCGCGACGACGACGTCGGGGCACAGGCGCGTGCCGCGGCGTTCGGAGCGCGCGTGGGCGCCGTCGGCGAGCCGGTGCTCGTGGCACTCGGCCCGCAGGCAGGCGTCGAGCTGCTCGGGCGCTGCGGGTGGGAGGTCCGCGACGACGCGCTGGCGCTGCGCCTCGACCCGGGGCTCTCGGCGCGACGGCGCCCGCTCGGACTGCTGCTCGCCCGGACGCTCGATGCCAGCTGAGCAGCGCTAGACGAGCTGGCCAGCCTCGGCGAGCCGATGGCACGCGAGCGCGAGGCGCTCGTCGGGCTGGACGGCCGCGACGCGGATGAAGCGGCGCGCGTCCTCGCCGTAGATCTCCCCGGGGCTGACGAGGAGGCCCGCGGCGCGGGCGAGCGACGCCGCGAGCTGCCAGCCGTCGTCCTCGTCGCGCTTCGAGGCCCACAGGTAGAACGAGCCTTCCGGGGCGGGCACGTCGTAGCCCGCCTCGGTGAGCGCCCCCCGCAGCATCGTGAGGCGGTGCTCGTAGCGAGCGCGCTGGACGGCGACATGCTCGTCGTCGCCCCACGCGACGGCGGCCCCCGCCTGGACCGGGCCAGCCACCAAGTGCCCCGCGTGCTGGCGGACGAGCCGCAGGTACGCGACGAGGTCCGCGTCGCCCGCGTAGAAGCCGGCGCGCACGCCCGCCAGGTTGGAGCGCTTGGAGAGCGAGTGCACGGCGAGCACGCCGTCGGCGCCGTGCTGCAGCACCGTTGCGCGTGGCGCGGACCACGTGTAGTCCGCGTAGCACTCGTCGGAGCACACCACCACGCCGTTGCGGCGACCGAACTCGGCGGCGCGCCCGAGGTCGTCGAGCAGCCCGGTCGGGTTGGAGGGCGAGTTCACCCAGAGCACGAGCGCGCGTCGCACCGTCGCGTCGTCCAGCTGCTCGAGGCACAGTCGCCCGTCGTGGACGGGGACCGCGACCCCGCGGAGGCCAGCGAGCTGGGCCGAGACCGCATAGGTCGGGTACGCGATCGCCGGGTACAGCACCGTGTCGCGGCCGGGGTCTCGCAGCGCGAGGTAGCCCGCGAGGGACGCCACGAACTCCTTGGTGCCGACGCAGGCGGCCAGCTCGCCCGCGGCCACGTCGACCCCGTAGCAGCGCGCGAGCATCCCGCACGCCGACGCGCGGTAGGCCTCCGAGCCCGCCGACGTCGGGTACCCGCGCTCGGTCCCGCTCGCCGCCATCGCGTCGAGCACCTCGGGCACAGGCGCGTCGCACGGCGTCCCAACCGAGCAGTCGACGATGCCCCCGTCGTGGTGCGTGCAGACGTCGCGCAGCTCGACGAGCCGGTCGAAGGGATACGGCGGCGGCACGAAGCCGGCGCGGCTCACGACGCGACCCACTCGCTGAAGCGCGCCCGGCCCGTCGGGTCGAGCACGACGCGGACGCGCGCGAAGTCCCCGTCGTCGGTGGTCTCGAGGACCTCGCCCTCGCGGTGGGCGGCCGCCAGCACGTCACCGCGTGCCCACGGGACGCGCAGCGCGACCACCCGGTCGGACCGGTGGAGGCGCGCGGCGACGACGTCCACGAGCGCGTCCAGGTTCTCGCCCGTCGCGACCGAGATCGCGACCGAGCCGGGGTTGGCGAGCGTGAGGCGCGCTGCCGCTGCAGGTGCGAGGTCGGCCTTGTTGATGGCGAGCACCTCGTCGACCTCGCTCGCGCCGATGATCTCGAGGACCGTCCGCACCGCGTCGATCTGGGCCACCGGGTCCGGCGCCGACGCGTCGACGACGTGGACCAGGAGGTCGGCGAGCCGGACGGAGTCCAAGGTGGAGCGGAACGCCTCGACCAGCTCGTGGGGGAGGTTGCGAACGAAGCCGACCGTGTCGGTCACGAGGATCGTCTCGCCGCCCTCCAGGCGATGCTGGCGGGTGCGCGGGTCGAGCGTCACGAACAGGCGGTCCTCGACGTCGGCGTTGGCGACCGTGAGGGCGTTGAGCAGCGACGACTTGCCGGCGTTCGTGTAGCCGACGAGCGCGACCTCGCGGTGCCGACCCCGGCCGCGCGATGCCCGCTGGGTGCTGCGGTGCCGGTCGAGGTCCTTCAGCTCGGCCTCCAGGCGGTGCATGCGGCGCACGAGGCGGCGACGGTCGACCTCGAGCTGGGTCTCGCCGGGTCCCCTCCGCCCGATGCCACCGGCCTGCTGGCTGAGCGAGACGCCTCGACCCCGCAGCCGCGGCAGCCGATAGCGCAGGAGCGCGAGCTCGACCTGCGCCTTGCCCTCGGGGCTGCGCGCGTTCTGCGCGAAGATGTCAAGGATGACCGCGGTGCGGTCGATCGCGGTCCGTCCGAGCAGCTTCTCCAGGTTGCGCTGCTGGGCTGGGGTGAGGGGCTGGTCGAACACGACGGTGTCGGCGTCGACNNCCCTTGCCCAGATAGGTCGCGGGGTCGGGCGCGTCGCGCCGTTGGACGAGCCGGGCCGCCACGTCCGCGCCGGCCGTGTCGACGAGCAGCGCGAGCTCGTCCAGCCCCGCCTCGACGTCGTCAGGGTCCGCACCCGCGAGCGTGACGCCGACGAGCACGATCCGCT
>PLCI01000087.1:0-15321 GCA_003135595.1 Acidimicrobiaceae bacterium
CAGGAGCGGTCCCCCACCACGACGATCCCGGGCACCGTGCCGGTCCTCGCGATCGGGTCCGGCAAGGGCGGCGTCGGCAAGTCGTCGGTGACCGCGAACCTCGGCGTCGCGCTCGCCGCACGCGGCCACGTCGTCGGGATCATCGACGCGGACGTCGGCGGCTTCTCGCTGCCTCGCCTCCTCGGCATGTCCGGTCCCTTGGAGGCAAAGTCAGGACGCCTGGTCCCGCGCTCCAAGCCGGTCGGCGAGGGCGAGCTCAGAGTCGTGTCGATGGGATTCCTCGCCGAGGAGGACCAGGCACTGCTCTGGCGCGGGCTCATCCTCAACAAGGCAGTGCAGCAGTTCATCGAGGATGCCGACTGGGCGGGCATCGACTACCTCTTGGTCGATCTGCCGCCGGGAACGAGCGACGTGCCGATGGGCCTTGCGCGGATGCTGCCCCAGACCGGCCTCCTCCTCGTCACGACGCCGCCGCTCGCCGCCCAACTGGTCGCCGCGCGCGCGGGCGACCTCGCGAGGCGCGCGAACCTCAGGGTGCTCGGTGTGATCGAGAACATGGGCTCGTTCGTCTGCGAGCACGGCACGAGCTACGAGCTGTTCGGCGCAGGAGGCGGGACTCGTCTCGCAGAGCAGCTCGGCGTCGACCTGCTCGCCTCCATCCCCTTCGACCCCGCGCTCGGTGCCGGCGCCGACCAAGGCGAGGCGGCGGCACTGCTCGAGACGGCAGCGGGCCGTGCATTCCGGGACCTGGCACACCTCGTCGCGACCGAGCTCGCCCCGCCGCCCGGCGCCCAGGGCTGCACGGCACGGCTCTTGGACCAGCTGGAGCGTGTGGTCGAGCGAGCCTGATCCGCTACGAGCCCGGGGTCGCCGTGAACACGGCTTCTGGATCGTCGCGAACCGACGACGTGGTCGCGGTCCCCTCTCCCACGAGCGCCAGCAGGTGGGCCCAGCAGGTCGCCGTCGCGACGACGTCACGATCGCTCCCGACGTCGGCGTAGGCGAACGGCCGGAGCTGCGCCGCCGTACCGGGCCCGTGCTCGCGCAGCGCGTCGAGCACGACCGTGCCGCGGGCCTGACGGTGCGCCACGATCGCCGTGATGACCGCCGCGGGCGACTCGAGCACCCGGCCGTGACCGGGCGCGAGGCGCTGCACCGCGTGCGAGTCGCGGATCCGCTCGAGGGACGTGAGGTAGGCGAGCAGGTCCCCGTCAGGGGGCCGGATCACCACGGTCGAGCCCTGCATCACGTGGTCACCGGTGAAGAGCCAGCCCGAGCTCGGCGCAAGGAAGCAGAGGTGGTCTGACGCGTGACCAGGGGTGTGCCAGGCCACGAGCACGTCGGTGCCCGCGAACAGCTCGGAGCCCTCCGCGAGGGCCACGTCGACCACGAGGCCGTCGTGGCCATGCCCGACGACGGGCGCCCCGACGGCATCGGCGAGCACTCGTGCAGCGGGGGCGTGGTCGCGGTGGTGGTGCGTGACCGCGACGGCGGTGACGCGGCGCCCGGCGATCACGCCACGCAACGCGTCGAGATGCGCGTCGATGACCGGACCCGGGTCGATGACCACGACCTCGTCGGTGCCGACGACGTAGGAGTTGGTTCCCGGACCGGTCATCATCGAGGCGTTCGGGGCGGTCAGGCGCACGACCGCCGCGTCGAGCGCGGCGGGCACGCCGGGCTCGCACGCCGGGCCGACCGCGTGATCAGGGAGCGGCCCGGGCTGCGTCACGGCGCCGGAGGCTCGCGCGACGCCGCGGCGATGTCGGCGTTCGCGATTGATCCGGGCGCGACGTCTGGCGCGTCGACCGAGTGCTCGTCGTACCCCTCGTCGCCCGGGAGGAGGATCCGCATGCCGGTCCCGTCCGCGACGATGCGCGGCTCGATCGTCGGCACCGCGGTCGCGCGCCTGGCGGCGTCGAGCAGCGCCGCCGAGGACCCGAACCGCTCGATGGCCTCCAGGTTCTTGATAGTCGGCAAGATGAGCTGCATCTCGCCGCGTCGGTGCTTGTCGAGCGCCTCGGTCGGGGTGACCCAGGTGTTCGCGACGAGCTCCTTGTCGTCGTGCACCGGCACCTGGTCGACCGGAGCGGCCGCGACGAAGAACCTCGTGTCGTACCGACGCGGCGGCCCAACGGGCGTGATCCAGTGCGCGAAGTAGCACATCGCCGACGTGTCGAGCACGAGGCGCTCGTCGGCCATGACGTCGATGAACCGTCTCGTGCCGTCGTTCACGTCGCGGCGATGCGCTTCGAAGCGAGCGGTCACCGCGGGGTCGGCCATGTCGATCGGCTCGCCATCCTCGCGCGTCGCGAGCAGGAGACCTGCCTCTTCGAACAGCTCCCGCGCGCAGGCGATCCAGTAGGCGAGCCCGCCCTGGGCGAGCCCGAGCAGCGACGACGCGCGCGCGTCGTCGAGGTCGCGGCACCGAGATGCTGCTTCGTCGCTCGAGTCGTGTGGATCAACGCCGCCACCGGGAAACACGTACGCCCCCCCTACGAAATCGCTCTTCAGGTTGCGGAGCAACATAAGAACTTCGTAGGTGGACGACGGTCGATCCCTGACCACGATCACCGTCGCGGCGGGACGCGGTACGCCGGCGTCGGTCACCACCTCAACCTACTGAGTCATGCAGCGGCGGGACTCCGTGCGCTGACTATCCTGCGGACCGGTGGTGTGGGCTGACGCGGAAGGACTGATGTGACGTTCGACTCTGGATGCCAGGCATGGTGAAGCGTCGCCGCAAGAACACCAATGGCATGCTCATGTGGATCTCGATCGGGGTCGTCGTCGTGGTCGTGCTGGCGATCGTCCTCGTGACGACGCTCAGCTCGAGCGGGCTCGAGCAGACCTACTTCGGGCCGACGTCGCCGACGATCCTGCAAGAGGTCCAGAACGTGCCTGCGTCTGTGTTCGACACCGTCGGCGTGACCTCGTCGATTCCAGTCGTACCGCTGTCCATACCCACCAAGGCTCAGCCGGCGCTGACCTTCAAGGTCGGCACGAAAAAGCTCCCTGGCGCCTTCTACTTCGGCGCGGAGTTCTGCCCCTACTGCGCCGCGACGAGGTGGGGCATCATCGTTGCGCTGTCGCGCTTCGGGCATTTCAACACGCTCTACAACATGCTCTCTGCGAGCAACGACGTCGCGCCGAACACGGAGTCCTTCAGCTTCGTGGGCAAGAAGCCGACCGACGTCGTCACGTACACCTCCAAGTACTTCGTTTTCAAGACCTATGAGGTCGAGGACCGCAACCACAAGACGTTCCAGACCGTCACCAAGCAGATTTCGCCCTTACTGACTTCCTACGACACCGACCCCCAGACCGGCGGCCTCAGCTTCCCGTTCATGGACATGGGCAACCACGTGTTCATCGTGACCTCCGAGTTCCCGCCCGAGAGCCTCGCCGGCAACTCGAGGGCTTCCATCGCGTCGAGCCTCACTGATCCCTCTATCCCGACCACGCAGGCGATCATCACGCTCGCGAACTATGTCTCCGCCGGCATCTGCGCGTTGACGAAGTCGCAGCCGACGACCGTGTGCCACTCGAGTGGCGTGAAGGCTGCGGCCACGGCGATCCATCTCAAGCTCTGAGCTCGAACATCGTGTTCGTCCTTCGCAAGCTCGGCGCGCTGCGAGAGGGGACTGTCGCGCCGGCGCCGACGTGGGTCGTCGCGGTCACTTGGGTCCTCGCCACTGTCGGGCTTGGCATCTCGACGTACCTCACCATCGTGCACTTCGACACCACGCTTCAGCTCGTCTGCTCGGACAACGGTGCGATCAACTGCACGAAGGTCACGACGTCGAGCGAGTCGTACTTCCTCGGGATCCCCGTCGCGGTGCTCGGGCTGTTCCAGTACGTCGCCATGGTCGCGCTGTGCTCGCCGTGGGCATGGCGCTCAACTCGCCGCGAGATCCACCTCGCCCGGCTCGCCTTCGCCGTCGTCGGCATGGGCTTCGTCCTCTGGCTCTTCTCAGCGGAGGCGCTGATCATCAAGGCGTTCTGCCTGTGGTGCTCCGGGGTGCACGTCGTCACGTTCGTGATGTTCGTCTGCGTCATCCGAACGGTGCCGGCCATGCTCGGCTGGACCCAGCCTGCTGAGGACAGCGAAGCCGCGCCGTAGCGAGCGCACGGTAACTTTCGTCCTCGCAGACGACGGGAGCGGCGTTGCTCGAGCACGCTGACGCAAGGACTGAGAGAGGCGACCCGCCAGGCACGACGAGCCGTCCCGCCGCGCGAGTGCACGTCGCGCTGTGGTCGTGGCTCGCGCTCGGCCTCGTCGTCGCGCTGCTCGGGACGCTGTTCTTGGTGAAGGTCGTCGGCGACCCGGGCTCGACAGCCACGACGCTTGCCCCGACGTCGCTGCAGGTGTTCGAGGAGGTGACCGACGTGCCCGCGGCGGTATCCGACGCCGTCGGAGTTGCCTCACCCGTCGTGCCCATTCGTCCGCCGACCGCCCTCACCAAGGGCCCACTGCTCACGGTGCGCACCGAGGGCGGCGTGCGCCTGCCCGAGGTGCTCTACGTCGGCTCGGAGTTCTGCTCGTTCTGCGCGGCCGAGCGCTGGCCGCTGATCATCGCGCTCTCGAGGTTCGGGAGCTTCAACACGCTCTTCGAGATGCAGTCCTCGCCCGTCGACTACGCGCCAGGGACGCCCACCTTTTCGTTCTACGGCACCTCGTACCACTCGCAGTACCTCGTGTTCCATCCCTTCGAGGTCCAGTCCGACGTCCTCGGTCCGCACGGCTACGGCACGCTGATGCACGTCCCGGACGACGTCCGTGCGGTGCTGGCACGACTCGACCCGACGACCGTGTATCCCTTCGTCGACGTCGCCAACCGCGCCGTCGTGCTGCAGGCGAACCTGAGTCCCGAGACGCTGGCAGGGCTCACCCGTGACGAGGTAGCGGCGAACCTCTCAGACCCGACGAACACGGTGACTCGAGCGATTCTGACCGCGGCGAACGAGCTCACGGCATCGATCTGCCATGCCGACGGCCAAGAGCCCGCGGCCGTGTGCAACTCGATCGGGGTACGTAAGGCGGACGCGGTCCTGCGCTTCGCCAGCTAGGCGACGACTCAGCTCGCCTGACGCTCCGTGATCGCGCGGCGTTCGAGCTCGGTCGTGCCACCCCAGATCCCGTGTGCCTCACGGATCTTCAACGCGTACTGCAGGCAGTCCTCCACCACGGCGCACGACGCGCAGATTGCCTTCGCGTCGCGCTCGCGTTCCGCACGCTCCTCCTTGCGCTCGGGGACCGGCGGCGGGAAGAAGAGCTCCGCCTTCGGACCCTTACAGGCAGCATGGCGCTGCCACTCCTCCGTGACTATTGCCATCGCCCCACCCCCAGATTGCGGGCACCCTCCTCCGAACTCGAAACCGTACAGAGGGTGAAAACTTCCGACAAGGCCCCTGAACAGGACTTCTTCAGCGGAAAATCACTCCGTGCGCGGTACCCTCCGCGCGTGGACCCCGTTGCGTTCTTCGAACGCTCCTCTGTGGTCGTCGTGGCAGGCAAGGGCGGTGTCGGCAAGTCCACCGTCAGCGCCGCGATCGCGGTTGCGGCCGCCTCGTGCGGGCTGCGCGTGCTCGCCGTCGAGCTCGAGGGCCGAGGCGAGCTCCCGAGGGCGCTCGGGCTCGACGGGCCACTCACCTGGGACGAGCGCGACGCGCTGGCGGAGCCCTCTGGTGGCTCGGTCACCGCGAGGCGGATCCGTCCCGACGACGCACTGGTGGAGTGGCTCCAGGCTCACGCGCTCGGGCCGGTCGTCCGGCGCCTGCGCACCTCGGGTGCGCTCGAGGTCGTTGCCTTCGCGATCCCAGGTATCCGCGAGGTCCTGGTGCTCGGCAAGCTGAAGGCGCTCGAGCGCACGGGGAGCTTCGACCTCCTGGTCGTGGACGCCCCCGCGACGGGCCACGCGATCACGCTCCTCACCTCGCCGGCTGGTCTCACCGGCGTCGCGCGCGGCGGCCCGGTCCGACGCAATGCCGAGGAGGTCGCCGAGATGCTCGGCGACCCCGCGCGATGCCGCGTCGTGCTCGTCACGCTCCCGCGCGAGCTCGCGGTCGACGAGACGATCGAGGCGGCATACGAGGTCGAGGATCGCGCCGGAGTCAAGCTGTCCGAGGTTGTCGTGAACCAGTACGTCGCGCCCGACGCCGCGCTCGACGAGCCGCTGGACACAATCGACGCGGCGTCGCTCACGCAGCAGATCGCCGCGGCCGTCGAGGCCGCGCGCGCCTTCGAGTCCGCCCGACAGCGCGCGGCCGCCGCCGAGGTCGACCGCCTGGCCGCCGCGCTTCCACTGCGACAGCTCACGCTGCCGCGCCTCGAGGTCGATCGGATCGGGCTCGCCGAGACCCGCACGCTGGCCGACGCGCTCCTGACGCAGCTCCGCCAGGTCGAGGTGGCGCCGTGACCGGCGTGCTCGACGCGGTCGGCGCCAACCCCGTCGTCATCGTCTGCGGCGCGGGCGGGGTGGGCAAGACGACCGTCTCGGCGGCGATCGGCATCGGCCTCGCCCGACGCGGCGCGAACGTGTGCGTGCTCACGGTCGACCCCGCGCGGCGCCTCGCGGGCGCGCTCGGCATCGACCCGGCCCACGACGTCCCCGTCGAGGTCCCCGGGCCGTGGCCCGGTCGGCTGCACGCCGTGCAGCTGCACGCGGCCACCACGTTCGACGCTCTGATCTCGCGGCACGCGACGAGCGACGCGCAGGCGACATCGATCCGACGCAACCCGCTGTACCGCTCGCTCGCGACGGCGCTCGGGGGGACACAGGAGTACATGGCGATGGAGCGCCTCTATGAGCTGCACCACGGCGGCGACTACGACGTCGTGGTCGTCGACACGCCGCCGACGCGCAGCGCGCTCGAGCTCCTCGACGCGCCCGACCGGCTCCTGCGCTTCCTCTCGCACCGCGTGGTCCGCGCGCTGCTCGCACCCACCCGGCTGTCGCTGCGAGCCGCTTCAGCCGCGACCACTGCCCTGCTGCGCGGCATCTCGGCGGTAGTGGGCGGCGAGCTGGTCGAGGACGCCGTCGAGTTCTTCCGTGCCTTCACGGGCATGCAGGAGGGGTTCGCCGAGCGCGCCTCCAACGTCCGGGACCTGCTCGTCGCCGCCTCGACGGGCTTCGTCCTCGTCACGACCCCGTCGACCGACGCCCTGGAGGAGGTCGCGTGGTTCACCGAGCACCTGTCGTCTCGAGGCGTCCGGCCGACCGCCGCGGTCATCAACCTGTGCCACCCGAGCTTCACGGACGCCGAGGTGGCCGTCGATCCCTCGATGCAGGGGCGCGCTCGCGCGCAGCTCGAGGTGCTCAGAGCAGACGAGCGCGCCGCTCGGGAGGACGCCCAGGTGGTCGCCCTGATCGCGAGGCGCTTCGGCGCGTCCAACGTCTCGGCGGTCGCGATGTCGGCCGCGCCGGCGCGCGAGCTCGTCGGGCTCGGCGCCATCGCCGACGAGCTCGCACGCTGAGGCGCCCGCTCGGGGCGCGTCCCTTCGAGTCCGGTACGATCCGAGCGATGGCACTCGTGCTCGTGGCGAGCGACCTGCCCTCGCTGCGAGCCAGCGTGCGCGCGACCCTCGAGGGCCCCGAGCTCGAGATCATCGAGGCGTCGAGCGGCCCTGAGGCGATCGAGGTTGCCGTCGACGAGGAGGTCGAGCTCGCGATCCTCGACCTGCAGATCGGCGCGATGGGCGGCATCGCGATCTGCTCGGAGCTCCGGAACCTCGAGTCCTACGACGCGGCCCTGCACGTCCCGGTGCTCATGCTCCTCGACCGCCGCGCCGACGTCTTCTTGGCCCGGCGTTGCGGCGCAGAGGGCTTCTGCGTGAAGCCGCTCGCCCCCGTGCGACTCCGGCGCGCGGTGCGCGCGGTCCTCGAGGGCGGCACCTTCGAGGACGACGCCTGGCGCCCGGTGACCGTCGGTCAGCCGAGCGTGCTCGGGCATGGCTGACGCCGGCAAGGGATCGCACGCCGTGCGCGGCCGGCTCGGGCGTCACCGCCCCGCCGCCGAGCCGTCCGACGTCCAGGAGCGACTCATCGTCGAGCGGCTCGGCACGCTGCGCGAGACCGAGCTGAAGGACGTCATGACCCCGAGGGTGGACGTCACGTTCCTCGCCATGCCCGTGACCCCCGAGTCGGTCGCCGACGCCATCCGCGACAGCGGCCATCGCGCGTACCCCGTCGCGCTCAATGACGAGCTCGACGACGTCGACGGCGTGCTGTTCGTGAGCGACCTGTTCCGGAGCTCCAAGGGCGCACGGGCGCTCCCGACGTCGCTGCCCGACACCAACGAGATCTCCCGGAAGGTGCGGCGCCCGCCGCTGCTCCTGCCCGAGTCGATGGGCGTGCTCGAGGCGCTCGCCGAGATGCGCGCGAGGCGGCGCACCTTCGCCGTCGTCCTCGACGAGTACGGCGGCGTCGCGGGCGTGGCGACGCTGCGCGACCTGCTCGAGCCGCTCGTCGGCGACCTGTCCGACGAGTTCGACGAGGACGAGGACCCCGAGTTCGCGCGGATCGACGCGAACCGCTGGCTGATCGACGGCCAGGCGGGCGTGGACGACGTCGCCCAGCACCTGGGCGTGGACATGCCCGAGGGTGACTACGTGACGATCAGCGGCTTCCTCCTCGAGCGGCTCGACCGGATCCCCGAGCCTGGTGACACCGTCGAGATCGACGGCTGGGAGCTGCGCGTCCAGTCGATGGACAAGCGCCGGATCACCGAGGTGGTCGCGCGCCGAACGGCCCCCGCGACACCGGACCCGGCCACGTAGGTCGGGCCGGACGCGTCCTCGTCAGGCCTGGCTCACCGCGACGGGCAGGTGGGTGCTCTGCACCACCCCGCCCGCGTGCTCGGCGGTGATCGCGTACTCAGAGACGAGCCCTCCGCCGCCGGTCTCGAAGCTGACCGCGGTCGGGTTCGCGCCCAGCAGGCCGAGGGAGACGAGCCGGGTCCCGACGAGCCCCCACAGCTGGTAGGTCCGATCTCGGGGCAGCGCCGGCAGCGCGTCGTTGACGAGGAACGCCGCGCCCGTCGGCAGGACCGCGATCTCGGCGAGCCGATTGGTCGAGTTCGCCGAGTCCAGCACGACGTGCCGGGCGGCGGGGTCGGCGAGCGCGCGCTGCGCCGCTCGCGCCACCTGCTGTTGGAGGTTCGCGCCCTGGAGCCCGGAGACCCGGTTCTCGAGGCGGACCACCTGGTTCCCGAGCACGGCGACGAGGGCCACGACCGCCGCGGCGGCGAGGAGCCGCACGGAGAGAACGGTCGTGCGGGCCGATCGCGCCGCACGGCGCGCGACCAGGTCGTCGCGGCCGGGCGGGCCGGCCGAGTCCGCCGTCCGCTCGCGTGACGGGACGGTGCCGAGCTGCGCCTCGATGCGCTCCCAGAGGTGCGCGGGGGCGTCCCCGCCGGTGTTGGCGAGCATGGCCGTCATCTCGTGGTGGCCGTCGACCTCGGCTGCGCACGTGGTGCACGTCGAAAGGTGCCCGCGGATCTCGACGGACTCCTGTTCGTCGACGGCGTCGAGCGCGAAGGCGCCGAGCAGCTCGCGGAACTCGTCGTGGGTGCGCTCGCTCACGTGGCCGACACCCCCTGCTGGCGCAGCGACGTTCGGAGACGCTGCAGGCCGCTGCGGATCCGGCTCTTGATGGTGCCCTCGGGCGCGCCGAGCGTCGTGGCCACCTCGCGGTAGGTCATGCCCTCGAAGTACGCCATCTCGATGGCCACCCGCTCGTCGGCGGGCAGGGCGGCGACGGCCCCTTGGACCTTGTCCGCCGTCGCCAGGTCGAACACGAAGTGGTCGAGGTCGTACCCAGCGAGGGCGGTGTCGTTGACGCTGCGCTGCTCGCGCGAGCGCCGAGCGGTCTCGGCACGGACGAGGTCGACCGACCGGCCGTGCGCGCGGGTGACGAGGAACGTCCGAAGGCTCCCTCGGCTCGCATCGAAGTGCTCGGGCCGGCGCCACAGGTCCAAGAAGACGTCCTGGGTGACCTCGTCGGCGAGGTCCCCAGACCCGAGCACCCGGCGCGCGAGGTTGTGCACGGACGCGCCGTGTCGCCGATAGGCCTCGGCGAGCGCGCGCTCGTCGGCCCGCGCGAGCGCCTCGCAGAGTGCCGAGTCGCTCACCAGCTCGAGATCGTCCATCGCCCTTGTTTCTTCGTTGCGGTCCCGCGATCGGATGTGGGTCGGACGAACGCCGTTGGCGCCAGAGCCCGGTGACCCGACCAGGCACCGGACGATACAGCCGCGCGTCGTCGCGGTCGCCAGCGAACCTCCCGGCCCGCTCGTCTAGGCTCGAACTCCCGCGGGGCAACCCGCATCGGGCTGTAGCGCAGCTTGGTTAGCGCGCTGCGTTCGGGACGCAGAGGTCCCCGGTTCAAATCCGGGCAGCCCGACCAGATCAGTAGCGGTACAGCCCCACGGGGCGGCGCACGCTGACCCCGCCGCTCGCCGTCACCGTGACGTAGACGGTCCCGGTCCCTGCCGGCGCGGACACCACGAGCTTCGTCGGGGACACGACGGTGACGTGCGTCGCCGCGCGCGTGCCGAAGTGGACCGACACGGTGCCAGTGAAGCCCGACCCTCGGATCGTCACGCGCGTCCTGCCCTTGATCGAGCCCTTGTTCGGCGTCAGCGACCTGAGCGTGGGCGACGCGAGGATCGTCACCAGGTCAGCGGACGTCGCGGGGCTCTCGGCATAGGTCTGGTCGAGCACGCGGAGGTCCGACGTCCCCGGTGCCAGCCGGTTGAGCACCACCGTGCAGTGCGTCGACGTCGAGCACGACGCGGCGAACGAGCGGCCGTCGAGCGTCACGCGCACCGCGCCCTTGATCGGCAGGAAGCCAGTCCCGGTGACCGTGATGGTCGTCGGCGCGGTGCTGGCCGCCATGTTGGGCGCGACGCCGGTGACCACGGGGGCTGCGACGACCGATCCCTGCGCGTAGCAGAGGAGCGAGGCAAGGCCCGGCTGGAAGAGGCCGACGGCGAGGCTCCTCGACGGGAGGGTGAGCGTGGGCGACCCAAGCCCGCTCGCCTCGTCGTAGCCCGGGGCCGCTGGGTAGAGGCCCCCGTTGTAGCCCAACCCCGTGGCGTCATTGTTCCCCGAGGTGATGTCGCGCAGGCCGCGTCCGTACATCGGCGTCGCGGCGAGCGCGTAGAGCGACTGGGGCGAGACGCCCACGGTCGCGTGGTCGTAGCTGCAGTACGGCGAGGCGAGGACGAGGGCGGCCGCGCCCGCCCAGAGCGGGGCTGCCCCGCTCGTGCCGCCGATCGCGGTCAGGCCGCTGTCGTAGTAGATCGTGTAGCCCGTGTTGGGGTCGGCCAAGGCCGTCACGTCGGGGACCTGGCGGTCGTAGCCCGACACGCACGACGCGTCGACCACCGAGCCTGCGTTGAAGAGGTTCGGCACCGAGACGTTGTGCTGGTACGCCGGCATGCAGTGCTTCGTAGACACGCCGCCCCCGCCCGCGTTGCTGAGGTTGTTCCATACCACCTCGGCGTGCGCAGCCGCCGTCGTCCCACCGACGGACAGCACGTAGGCCTGGCTGCCGGGATCGTCCACCTCTGGCGTTGATTGGGGGGGGCCCTGACCGTCGCCGAAGCAGTCCGTCGAGCCCGAGTCGCCCGCCGCGGCGAACACGACCTGGCCCTGGAGGTTCGCCTGGGCGAACGTGGTCGCCTCCGAGGCGAGGACACCCGAGCTCGTGTGCGGCTCGCACGAGCCCCACGACGACGAGATCACCTTGTCGACGTCCGTCGTGACCATCTTGGCGTACATGTCCTCGGCGCCCATGTCGGTGTTGGGTGTCTGGTAGATGTCGATCGTCGCCTTCGGCGCGAGCCCGATCACGTTCTCGATGTCGAGCGCGGCCTCCCCGGAGCCCGGTCCGGGAGGCATGCCGGTCCCGCCGTCGATGTGCACGTAGTTGACGACGTTGGACGCCTTGTAGCAGCGCTCGAACCACGCGATGTCGGCGCGCCAGTTCGGCTCGAACTCCGCGATCGCGACGCGCACGCCCTGGCCGTTGTCACCGAGCGTGTAGAGCGGCGACATCGCGTAGTACGACGCGAGCCCGCCAGCGGTAAAGGTGCCCTGGTAGCTCGCCGCCGACGCGAGGGCGCTGCAGGCGGTGGGACCCGTGCCGTGCGGGGCGCGGAAGGCCGCCCGGACGCCGCGCCTCGGCACGGCGTGCGCGAGGTCGTTGTGGACCGCCGGAAGGTCGTCGAGCCCGATGATCCCCTGGACGTAGCGCGCCACCCCTGTCGGCACGCTCGGGGCGGTGCGGTTGAGGTAGTCGAGCTTCCCGGCGGCCGTGCGCACGGCCGCGAACGAGGTGTGCAGGCCCCTGGCGACGGCGCCAATGGTGCCGGCCGCATGGACGGTGAGGCGGTTCCCCGCGACGCCCGTCGGGGTCAGCCCGACCGAGCGGAGCCACGTCTCGACCGTGGCGAGCTCGCCGTTCGTCGCCCCGAAGAGCCTCGCGAACTGGCCCCGCTGCAAGAAGTGGTGGAACAGCGGCGAGTGACGGTCGTAGACGCCGACGAGCATCGCCTGGAGCTCGGCGTCGTTGCGGACGTTGAGCGCGACGTCGAGCACGATGCGCTCGCTCGGCGCGGCCGAGCCGACGACGCTGGCACCAGGTGGGATCGAGCGCGGCGCGTTGCCCACGAGGACACCGGCCACGTGACGGGTCGCGGCGCCGGAGGGATTGGCAGCACCGAGGGCGATCGGCGCGGCGGCGAGCAGGGAGGCAGCGAGCAGCACACGGCCCGCCGCGTGGCGCCGGAGCCAGTCCCCGAAGGTCGTGGTGCGGGGGTGTGTCATGGTCGAAAGACCGTACTACCGGCCCTCATCATGTGGTCCGCATGGTGGCATGGCGCTGACCGTCTCGGTCATCGATGCACGAGCACGCCCGCGATGATCGCCCAGTGGGGCGGCAGTGCCGCGGGAGTGCCGATGAGCCTGCTCGACTCGATGCCGCCAAGTGCCGCGTGCGCGAGGTTGGCGTGTTGGAGGTTGACTCCGACGAGGTCCGCGCGTGTGAGGTTCGCGTACGCGAGGTCGGCGTTCTGCAGGTCCGTCGCGAACAGGGCGGCCGAGGCGAGATCGACGTGCTCGAGCTTTTCGTTCTCCAGCCTTGCGCCGGCGAGGTTGGCGCCAGGCCCGACGAGGAAGCCGCGCACCAGCTGCCAGGCGTGCGGCAGCGTTGGCGGCGCGCCCCGGACGATGAGCCGACCAGAGATGCACCTCGCCAGCCTCGCCGTCACGAGGATGGCGCCAGTCAGGTTCGCGCCGGTGAGGACGGCGCCGGTGAGCACGGCGCGCAGGAACGCACCGTGGCTGAGGTTCGCACCCTCGAGGTTCGCGCCGGGCCCGACGAGGTGCCCGTTGACGTTGACCCAGCCGGGGGGCAGCCCCTTCGACTTCACGTGCGACGAGCGGATCCCCGACAACGACGCCCCCTGGAGGTTGGCGGTCGTGAGGTCGAGATTCGAGAAGTTCGCGTCATTGAGGCTGGCCCTGGCGAAGCCGACGTCGCGCATCGCGGTGACGGAGAACTCCGCGCCCCACAGGATCGAGTAGGCGAAGTCGGCCGCGTTGAGGTTGGCGCCCGTGAGGTTCACCTTCGCGAGGAGCGTGTGGGCGAGGTCCGCCTTGAAGAGGTTCGCGCCGGGGCCGACGAGGTAGCCGTGGACGAGGAGGAAGCCCGCGGGCAGCCTGCGCGGCTTGCCGATGAGACCACCGGTAGTGATGCCCCGCTTGTTCGGCTTGAAGAACGTCGCGCCGCGGAATCCCGTGCCGGTGATCGTCGCGTCCCGAAGGATCGCCCCGACGAGGTTCGTCCCCGACAGGATCGTGTGGGCGAGGTCCGCGCCCGAGAGGTTGGCGCCGGCGAGGTCGGCGCGAGAGAGGTTCGCGTGGTGCAAGTCGAGGTGGGTGAGGCTCTGGCCGGCGAGGTCTACGCCGGGCCCGAACAGGTGCCCTGACTTCATGAAGAACCGGCCCGGCAGCACCGACGGTCGTCCATGCACGTTGCCCGAGGCGACCGCGGCCAGTGTCGTCTCCGCGAGGTTGGCATTGACGATCGTCGCGCCCGTGATCGTCGCGTGATTGAGCTTCGCCGCGGTGAAGTTCGCCGACGCGAGGTTCGCGTCGGTCATGTTTGCGCCGCTCAGGTTGGCACCGAACAGCACCGCGTCGAATAGTGATGCTCCGGTGAGGTTCGCGCCCGACAGGTTCGCCCCGCGGAAGTCGGCGTACTCGAACTGGCGCTTCGACAGGTCGCAGTGGGAGAGGTTGACCCCCGGCGCGGGCTTGGCGGCGCAGCGCTTCGTCGTCGCATCAGCGCGGCCGCCCACGACCGACACGAGCGCCACGACCGTGGCGAGGGCGGCGAGCCACCGAAGGGAGAGGGACCGCATCTGTCAATCGTACGACGCGCGCTGCGGCAGCGGTCCGCGTCCGAGATCGTGTCGCGACGCCAATTGGAATGCGCTTCTGCGCGCTTGACACACCTGGCGACGCGTCGTCATCGATCAGTGCCGCACGCTCGGGACACGGGTCCGTACGCTCACGCTGTGCACCGCTGGTCCTGGACGCTCATCGCGTGCTGCTGGGGCGCGTGGGCGATCATCTGGATCGCGCTGGCGTTCTCCGCCAAGCGGACCGTCGAGCGGCCGGGTGGCGCCTGGAGCTGGGGGGCCGTCGTCGGCGCGGTGGTCGTCTACGCGGCATTCCGCGCCGCGACGGGGCGATCGTGGGATCACGAGCTGGCGGTGGTCCCCCGGGCGGTGCAGGTGCTCGCGGTGGCCCTCGTCGGGTGCGGGCTCGCCTTCTGCACGTGGGCGCGCGTGACGATCGGGAGGAACTGGAGTGGGTCCGTCGTGCTCAAGGAGGACCACGAGCTCATCGAGACCGGCCCCTACGCGCTCGCGCGTCACCCGATCTACACCGGGATGCTCGCCATGGTGCTCGGGAGCGCCATCGACTACCCCGCGGCGGTCAGCTACACCGGTCTCGGGCTCGTCGTCGTGGTGTTCTTCTTCAAGTCGCGTCGAGAGGAGCGACTCATGGTCGAGCACTTCCCCGACCAGTACCCCGCCTACCGGGCTCGCGTGAAGGCGATCATCCCGTTCGTCGTGTAGTCGAGCCCGAGGCCTTGGCACCCTGCGCGACCAGCGCGTCGGGGATCTCGAGGTACCTCGAGCGCAGGTACTCGCCGAGCCCCTTCGCCTGGGGGTCGTAGCGAGTGGACGACGCCACGCCGTCGCCGAGCAGTCCCACCACGACGAAGTTGAGCGCGCGCAGGTTCGCGA
>PLCI01000087.1:15379-16991 GCA_003135595.1 Acidimicrobiaceae bacterium
CACCGGTCCACCGGGCACGGCCACGGTGCGCGCGGCCGCCGCAGCGATCGCGCGAGGCCGCACCTCGGCGTAGGGGATCTCGCGTCGCTCGCCGTCGGGGAGCACGACCACGTGGTCCACGAGCGCCTTCGGGACGAGGAGCGGCCAGTACACGCCGTAGCCAGACGCGTCGCCCGGCGGCGCCGTCGCGTAGAAGCCCGCGTAGCTCGCGAGTGCGAGCTCGGTGACCGCGCCGGAGAACCGTCGGCCGACCTTGTCGCGGTCTGGGTCCATGACCGTGATCCGGAGCAGGGCGGTCGCCTCGGCATTCGTGGCGGCGTCGCGGTGGTCGGTGCGCACGAGCTGCGCGTCGAAGGTCGCGAACTGCTCGATGCCGCCCAGGAGCCCCTCGAGCAGCGTCGTCGCGAGCCGCGCCTTTTCCTCGACGTCGAGGCCGGTGAGCACCAAGGTCATCGAGTTGCGGTAGCCCGCGTCGAAGTTGAGGGCGACCTTGAGCGTGTCGGTGGGCGCCTCGCCTTGTGTGCCGAAGACCCTGACACGGTCCTCGCCGACCTGGGCGAGCTCGATCGTGTCGAAGCGCGCGGCGACGTCGGGGTTCTCGTAGCGCGGCGCGCCAAGCTCGTAGAGCAGCTGGGCGGTGACCGTGCCGGTCGTGACCGCGCCGCCCGTGTGGGGCTGCTTGGTCACGACGCACGAGCCGTCGGCCGCCACCTCGCAGATAGGGAAGCCTGGGTAGCCAGGGTTCAGCTCGTCGAGGAAGGGGTAGTTGCCCCCGGTCGCCTGGGTGCCGCACTCGATGACGTGGCCGGCGACGACCGCGCCCGCGAGCGCGTCGAGGTCCTCGGGTGACCAGCCGTGCCACCAGACCGCGGGCCCGACGACGAGCGAGGCGTCGGTGACCCGCCCGGTGACCACGATCTCGGCGCCGGCCTCGAGCGCCGCCGCGATGCCGAAGCCGCCCAAGTACGCGTTCGCCGTGGCCACCTCGCGAAGGCCCGCGCCGAGCAGCTCGCCGGTGTCCAGGTGGCGAAGCTCGACACCGGACGCGGCGAGCTCGCCCAGGCGCGACGACAAGTCATCGCCCTCGACAACGGCGACCTGTGGGGTGCGTCCCAACGGCGCACCGAGCGCCTCGAGGCGGGACTTCAGGCCATGGGGGTTGAGCCCACCGGCGTTCGACACGACTCGGATGCCCCGCTCGAGGCAGTCGGCGAGCACGCCGTGCATCTGGCGCTCGAAGGTGGCGACGAAGCCCGCGTCAGGGTCACGGCGCTGCTGCTTCCAGAGGATCAGCATGGTGAGCTCGGACAGGTAGTCGCCGGTGAGCACGTCGATCCCGTCGCGGCCGTCCAGCAGCTCGCGCGCGGCGGCGAAGTGGTCCCCGAAGAATCCCGAGCAGTTCGCGATCCGAAGCGCGCGCCGCGCCACAGTCATGTCGTGGCGTCGAGCGGTTGCCTGCCGGCGCCCGGTGGGCCCGCGAAGGCCTGCGCGATCTCGAGCCACTCGCGAGCGGCCGGACCCGTAGCCATGAGGGAGGTGTCCGACAGATGCCGGCGCTGCGTCGCGACGAGGCAGAACTCCTCCGCACTGCCGGTGATCCGTTCCGTGGCGG
>PLCI01000122.1 GCA_003135595.1 Acidimicrobiaceae bacterium
CGGCCGCGAGCACGAGGTCGTCGCGCCTGGTCATCGCTCCGAGTGCTCCGCGAGCAGCGACTCGGGCACGACCGTGCCGGGTCGGTTGGACGGGTCGTTGGTGAAGAACCTGCCGATCATCGGCAGCTCGGTGATCGACTCGGCGCGCAGCGTCGACACCACGACGGGGACGAACGACTCCGCCCCTGGCCACACGAGGTAGCGAGGCAGCCACTCGGGGAAGTACTTCGCGTTGAAGCGCCACAGCGTCTCGATGGGCATGATCCCCGACAGCCGCTTGAGCGCCCAGCGCTCCGCCCTCGTCGTCACGCCCTCGCCGCGCTCGCCGTCGAGGATCGAGCGGAACGCCGCGAAGTTGAGGCTGAGGCCCCTCGCGCCCTGCGCGGCCAGGTGCTCGATCGTCGCGCACAAAGCGAAGTCGAGGAGCCCGTTCGGGTGCTCGCCGGGGTCGCGGCGCATCAGGTCGAGCGAGTAGCCCTGGAGCGCGGGGGTCGGCACGAACTGGCACATGGCCGCGGGCTCGCCGTCCGGACCCGTCACGATGGTGAGGAGCAGCCCGTTGTCCTTCGGGTCGAACAGCCGACCGAGGACCATGGAGAACCCTCGCTCGCCTTCGCCGCGGCGGTTGAGCCCCATCAGGTGCACGAGCCCCGGCACGCGCTTGGGATCGATCGTCGCGGGGTCGAGGAACTCGACGGTGTAGCCGTATCGCTCCATCCGCGAGCACGCCTGGCGCAGCCCCTTCATCTTCCCGCCCTGCAGCGAGAAGCGCGGGAGGTCGACGACCGCCTCGTCGCCGAGATAGAGGTAGCGCATCCCGGTCGCGGCGTAGAGGGGCAGCCACGCCTCGCCGGCCCCGAGCACCCCGATCGTCCAGCCGTTCTGGTCCGCGAACGCGCGGAACGCGCCCCACGCCTCCTCGCGCTCGTCCTCGGGGCCGATCGGGTCGGGCGAGACGAGGCACACCCCGCCGTAGACGGCATAGGCGACGAGCGTGTCGCGGTGGAAGTACCACTGCTTGTCGTCGCGCAGGGCGAAGTAGTCGAGCGTGCCGAGGCCGTGTCGGCGCACGAGGTCGCGCGCGCGCAGCTCGGCGGCCCGTCGCTCCGCCGAGGTGTGCCGCTCTGACAGCCGACGGTCGACGACCGGCCGGGTCCCGAGGTACAGCGCCGACAGCACGACCGACAGGCCCACCGCGAGCATCGCGGGGTACACGAAGTCGTCGATCTTGTCGGGCAGCGCGACCGTCGAGATCCCTACGAGCCGCTCCACGCAGGCGAGCACGACGACGCTCAATCCCGGCAGCACGTGGCTCTTCAGGTTGGTCGCCTCGATGCCGGCGACCGCGCCCGCGACGGCGACGACGCAGGTGAGCACGAGGAACGGCGTGGCCGCGGCGAGCGAGCCGCGGTCCGACTGTGCCCGGAAGTCCGTGCGCCGCTGCAGGAGGAAGATGAGCACGATCGCCGACACGAGCGTGCCGGCGATCGACGCGTTCTTGCCGATGTGGCCGACGATCGACGCCGCGAGGACGATCACCGACGCGTTCCATGCCCGCCGCTGGCCGCGGCGCACGCCACGCGCGAGCATGATGAGCGCGACACCGGTGAGCGCGACCAGCGCCGCGGCGGTCTGGGACACGCCGATCGGCAGCACGCCGAGCACGGCGTGGAGGTGCTGTCGGAGCGGGGGGGCGACCGCGACGCCGACGTTCGCGAGGCCAGCGAGCACGAGCGCGCCCGCGGTGGCGCGGCGCACGAGTCGCTGGCGCCGCTGGCGTGTGATCGCGTCGGGGTCCTGGGGCCAGGACTGCCCTTGGGGCCAGGACGCGGCGAGCGACACGCGCAGCGGCCCGGCGTGGAGGCGGGACCGATCACGCGTCGCGATCCGCTCGAGCAGTGTTGCTCCGGGCAGCGGCGCGTCGCCGAGGATCAATCGGGCGTGTGCCACGGTGCCGGCCTCGAGCTCGAGGAACCCCGCCCGTCGTCGAGCGAGGAACACCGAGGGCAGGCCGAGGTGCCCGGGCAGCTCGTGCACGACCTCGGAGGTCGCCCCCGGAGCTGCGCAGAACCCCTTCGACAGCGGCCCGAGGGCCGCCCGCATCGAGCCGCCCACCACGTAGCCGGCCGCGCCGAGCTCGATCAGCTCGCGGGCGCGGTCGAGGACCGGGCCGTGCTCGGTCTCGAGGTTCTCTAAGGGGTCCTGGGCCCTCGGGAGGTCCCGCAGCTCGCTCGGGTACCGGCGTGCGGACAACATGGTCGCGGTGAGCGCGACGACAATCTCTGCGACGACGATTACGGCGAGGGTGATCCCGAGCCGTACTGGCACCGACATGTGCGTGATTCGCGTGACCCAGTGGTCCGCAACCTTGTGCCGAACGGTCAGTCGGTCGAGGCCGGCGGCGACGATGCCGATCTTCGTGGCGAACACCGCGAGCAGCGCGATGATCGGTGCGACCCACAGGAAGCGGCGCAGCCCGCGATAGCGGAGCCGTGAGGAGAGGAACCGAGGCGCGGCGCACGGATCCTCGAGCCGCTGCTCGCCCACCATCCACTCCAACGCGGACGACCGCTCGGCGACGAACGTGGGCCGAGCGGTCTCGACGACGACGCGCCTCGTCCCTTCGGCGGTCTCGAGCGCGAGCTCGAGCGAG
>PLCI01000111.1 GCA_003135595.1 Acidimicrobiaceae bacterium
CCCCGCGCGGACGAGCGACTGGCGTGGGTGGGTGTGCGCTAGCCGAGCGTGAGCAATCCCCAGTGACACCTGCTCCAACAGTCGATGTCCGAGCACGCGAGGCGACGGGCGTCGCTCAGTGAGTCGGCGGTGCGCGGGGGGCGCCAGCTAGACGCAGCAGCGTCCCAACGCGGCGGACAACCGCTCGCTCAGCGAAGGTTCCGGCCGAACAGGGCGTGCAGGCGCTCCCNNCTCCCAATGGCGCTCGGCCGCCGCCTTGTCGTAGATCGGCCCCCGCTCGGGGAAGGCGAACCCGTGGTGCACGCCCGGGTAGCGCTCGACGCGCGCGTTGGCGCCGACCTCCCTCAGATGGGCCTCGAGACCGTCGATCATCTCGCTCGGGGCGTACTCGTCGAACTCGGCGCACGCGAAGTACAACTCGGCGCGCGCCATCGCGGCCTGCGGGGCCGGCGAGCCGGGGCCGAAGAGGCGAACGCCGTAGATGGAGGCCGCCGCCCTGACGCGCTCGGGGTAGGCGCACGCCATCGCAAAGGAGAATGGCCCGCTCATGCAGTAGCCCACGCAGCCGACGCCCTCACTGGCAGCCGCAGGATCGTCGTCGGCGAACGCGAGCATGGCTGCGGTGTCACCCGCGATCAGCTCGTCGTTGAGCGACATCATGAGCTCGAACATCGTCTCGCGGGTGTGCGAGGGATCGCCCGAGAAGATGTTGAACTCGCGCGCCGATCGGTAGTAGAGGTTCGGCAGCACGACGTAGTACCCCGCGGTGCCCAGCCGGCGCGCCATGTCGTGCAGCTCCTCGCGCTTGCCCGGCGCGTCCATGTAGAAGAGCACGACGGGGTGCGGCCCGCCCTCCTCGGGATGCGTGACGAACGCGTTCATGGCGCCGTGGTCCGTCGCGATCTCCACGTCTCGGTCGATCACGCTCGGCAGGCTAGAGCACCCGCACGCCACGGTACCGAATGTGGACCGTCACGTCGTGGTTGACGAGGTGACGGCGAGCGCACTCACCAGCCGCGCAGGTCCACGTCCCAGGTGTCCAGGACGTCGTCGCCGTCGACGACGTGCATTCGCTCGTGGTACGCGACGGTGGGATCGACGTGCGCGGGCACGACGCGAATGCGGTCGCCCACCCCAAGCTCATGGTCGGGCACGAACGTGACGTGCTCGTCGGAGCAGAACAGGACGGTGCCGTCCCGCACCGACGGGTTCCCGTGGTCCATCCCGAGCGCCTTCAGCCCGCAGTCGGCCACGGCCCAGCCAGTCGACACGGAGATCACCGTCGCCAGCACGAACAGCGCCTGGTTGAACGGCAGGTCGAGCTTGTCGTATGCAGTGTCCATGAGCGCGTACGAGCCGGCCTGGATCTCCGTCGCCCAGCGGTTGATGTCGTAGGTGCCCGTCCCCCCAGCGGAGACCAGCTCTCCGCCCACGAGCTCGTGGGCTCGCATCAGCAGACCCATCGCGACCTCGACCTGCTGAACGCGCACGGCCCGATCCTCGAGCCCGACGACGTGGCCCTCGTAGCCCATCACGCCTCGAACGGCCATCCCGCGTCGCCGCGCCGCGTCAGCCAGGCGCCCAGCGTCCTCCGGCCTGCAGCCGCACCGTGGCAGCCCGACGTTGACGTCGATGACGACCTCTTCCACGCCGGCTGCCGCCGCTGCCTCGACCGTCGGCTCGGAGTCGACCGCGACNNCGCCATGCCCTCCATCTCCGCGATGGTGGCGCACGTGAAGCCCTCATGCCCGAGCGCCGACTGACGTGCCGCGAGCGCCGTGCACTTGTGGGCCTTCACGTGCGGTCGCAGGCGGGGTCCCGGCAGCGCCTCGGACATCGTGAAGAGATTCGCAGCAAGAGTGTCGGCCTCGACTAGCAGAGCGGGGGTCACCAGCTCCGCTGTGTTCACCAGCGAACAGTAGCGATGCGACGCGATCCCCGCTCCCCGGACCGCGTGGGCGATGATCGTGGTCCATGCGCACCACCTCCTCGCCCGCCGCCTCGGAGGCGGCGGTGCGGTCCGTGCCGATCGAAGAGCGGACGTGACCGAAGAGGAGCCCGTCGACGGCGTCGAAGGCTCTGTCATGCCTCGACCGGTTCGGTTCGGCAGAACCGCCATCACGGGTGTGACGATCACCCTCGGTCTCGTCGGGGGGACCATCGCCGTCTACGGCACCATCCTCGTCGGCGTCGCGCACCGATTCGATCTCTCGGTCGCGACCGCCGGCATCACACTCAGCGCCAACTTCCTCGGCGCGCTCCTCGGGGTCGTCGCGTGCTGGTGGTCACTCCGGCGTGCCGCCGGGGGCCGGGTGCTCGCGTCGGCGCTCGTGGTCTTCGCGGTCGGCCTCGCCCTCGCGGCGACCGCCCCGACGTGGCCGATCTTCGTCACCGCCATCAGCCTCAGCGGTGTCGGGTTCGGCGCGCTCGACGTGGGCGTGCTCACCCTCATGTCACGAACCGAGCCGGACCATCGCGCGTGGCGCCTCAGCGTGACGGGGTCGGGGTGGGCGATCGGGGCGATCGCGGGGCCGCTCCTCATCGTCGTGATCCGTCCCGCGCACTTCCAAGCCTTCCTTGCCCTCGCGGCCCTGCTCGCGCTCGCGCTCACCGCGCTCGTCCGAGACGTGGACGCACCCCCCGTGCGCCTGGGGGCGACCCTCGCGCTGGCAGCGGCCCGCCCGCCCAACCGCCGCGAGGTGCTGCAGACGTTCCTCGCGGCCTTCTGCTGCTACGTCGGGCTCGAGACCGCCATCGCGGGATGGGTGGCGACCCAGCTGCACGGCTGGCACTTCGCCGTCGCCGTCGGATCGCTCGTCACCGCGGGATTCTGGGCCGGGCTCGCCGTCGGCCGACTCGCGGCGAGACGGCTGCTCCGTCGCTGGACCGGCGACCGGATCGTGATCGTCGGCCTCATCGGTGCCGTCGCGCTGCTGCTTGCTGCAAGCATCCGCTGGGTTGCGCCCCTGGCCTACCCGCTCGTCGGGATCGCGCTCGCGTCGGTCTTCCCGCTTGGGCTCCACCGGTTCACCGAGCTCAGCCCCGACGACCACGACGGCGTCGCGTCACTGGTGCTGATCGGCATGCTGGGCGGGATCCTCGGCTCTGGTGCGGAGAACGTGGCGGTTGCCGTCTTCGGTCTCCGCGCGGTGCCGTTTGTCGCAGCCGGCATGGCGGCGCTCTGCCTGGCGGTGTTCGCGAGTGCGACGCGCTTCTCGACCCTCGACCGACTCTCTGCTGCGCCGCCCGCGTGACGAGACCCGCGCGGGCTGCGGTCGCGACCGCTCAGAGACGGGCGACACCGGCCGCGTCGCCCGCGCGCGGCTGCTGCACGGGGCAGTGCCGGGGCCACGGGCGTGCCGACTCGAGCCTTGACGCCGCGGCAAGGACGACGTCTTCGCGGAACCGCGGCCCGATCACCTGGAGGCCCACCGGGAGACCCCCGGCCGTGAGGCCGCACGGGATGCTGACGGCCGGGAGGTTGACGAGGCTCGCGAGGAACGACAGCGCCACCGACATCCCGGCGTGCGTGCGAGCGCCGCCCACCTCGGTCGGCATCGGGCCCTCGGCGGCAAACGGCGCGACCGACGCCATCGGCGTGACCAGCAGGTCGACGTCGTCGAACACCGAGGCGACCTGGGTCACGAGGTTGCGCCTGGCACCCTCGACCGTCGCGGCCTCCGGCAGCGTGCGGCCGCTGAGGTACGTCCAGCCGGGGGCGCTGAGCGGGTCCAGCTCGTCCAGGCGCGTCTCCCAGAGCACGGGATCGATCCTCACGAACTTGTCGACGCCCTCGATGAGCGCGTAGATGCGCGTGTAGTCCTCGAGCTCCACGCGGCGGTCTACCGCGACGGCGTCGCACGCGGCAACGAGCGCACGCGCGGCCTCCTCGGCGATCGCCGCGATCTCGTCGTCGACCAGCGCGAATCCGAGATCGCGCGACCAGGCAACGCGCAGACCGGAGACCTCGACGCTCGACGCGGCGTCGGCGTAGCGGACGCTCGGCGGGGGCAGGCACGTGCGGTCGCGGGGATCTGGCCCCGCCATCACGTCGAGGAGCAGTGCGGTGTCCGCCACCGTGGTCGTCACGCTCCCGACGACGGCGTTCTGGGCCAGGTGCGTGTCGCCGAACGTCGGGATGCGTCCGTAGGACGCCCGGAGGCCCACGAGGCCGGTGAAGGCGGCCGGCGTGCGGATCGAGCCTCCCCCGTCGCTCGCGGTGCAGAACGGGACGAGTCCGGCGGACACGGCCGCGCTCGAGCCGCCGCTCGACCCCCCGGGCGTGCGGCGGTGGTCCCACGGGTTTCGCGTCACGCCGAGCAGCGGGCTCGCGGTGTAGGCCCACGCCCCGAACTCCGGCGCCGCGGTCTTGCCGACAGGTATCGCACCGGCAGCACGCAGGCGGGCGACGTGGATGGAGTCGATCGTCTTCACGGGTCCGTTCGCGAACCACCTCGAGCCTCGCGTCGTGGGCATGCCGGCGCAGTCCTCGAGGTCCTTCACGCCGAAGGGCACGCCGGCGAGGGGTCCGAGCTCGTCGGCGCGGCCCGATCGGACCGCGGCGTCGACGGCGGCGGCCGCGGCCAGCGCCTGGGTGGGGTGCAGGTGCACGAAGGCGTTCAGCGTCGGATTCGCCGCCTCGATCGCGGCCAGGCACTCCTNNCGACCGTGGGCATCTCCATGGCCGCCCAGCATGGCCCGTGCCGAGGTGTCTCGCCAGGGGTGGGGCACGCGGACGCTGCGCGACGGTTGGCAAGCGAGCCGACCAGATCGCCCGACCAGTCGCGTCGGCGCGCCTCGGGCACGCCGACGTCGGTCGAGAGTGCAGTCGGAGCACGGCGCGCCTTGACCTCGGGCCCTATCTCGAGGGTGCTCCCCCGCGTGCGAGCTATCCGGTCGACGGATGCGTCGGTGTGATGCCGCCGCGCTCGAGCAGGTCGAAGCCGTCAGGGATCGAGAGGCGACCCGGCGCGGTCCCGGAGACGTCGGTGAGCCCGTACTGCCAGACGATCCAGTGCGTCGCAGGATCGATCACGACCACGCGGTGGCGGTAATCGTCGTTGACCATGATCAGCCCGTTCGGGAGCCGCTCGGCGAGCGACGGCATCTTGAGAGCCGCGTCGCCCGCGAGCGGGTCGTAGCGCCAGGCGATGGCGCCCTGCCTCGTGAACTCCACGATGCGACCCTCGCCGCCGGGGTTGTAGTCCGTCATGAGGTACAGGTTCGGGCCTAGCTGCTGGGGGTCCGACGGGTACGCGATTGACGGGAAATGGACGCTCCAGACCATGTGGCCCTGCGGGGTGTACTCGTCGATCCAGGAGCCGTTGGTCTCAGAGACCAGGACGTTGCCGTTGGCGAGGGGCGTGTCGCCGTTCGGGTACGCGAGCGACGTCCCCGGGACGTGGGCGTCGACGCCGTTGCCGATCCTCGAGAGGACCTTGCCCGACGGCGAGATGAGCAGCACCGCGTTGTTGCTCGCCGCGGCGACGGAGACGTTGCCACCGCGCAGGTAGTACGCGTCGTCGGGCTGGTTCACGTAGCCCGGGGCGCTGCCAGGATGTTTGGGGTGCCCGTAGACCCACAGGATCTTCCCTGAGGGGTAGGCGATCTCGACGATCGTGTCGTTGTCCTCTTGGTTCGAGATGATCCCTTTGCCCCTGTTGAAGAAGAACGCGTCGTCGGGGAAGTAGAAGCCTCCAAGCGGGGCAGGCGCGTGGGGGTTGGGGTACACCCAGGCGATCTGCCGCGACGGCGTGAGCACGAGGAGGCGGTCGTTGCCGCGATCCGCGATGAGCAGCCGACCCTGGTACGGCGAGCCGGCGTCAGGCCTGCCCGCGGGCGCGCCGTAGGGGCTCGGCCGCAGCGCGAGCACGGTGCGGAGCGTCCCGGACGCGACGCCCGCGGCATCGGTGCCGGACTGCGACGCGACCTCGCCGCCAACGAGGTAGCCGACCGCGCGGGCCCCGGTCCCGAGCGTCGTGGCACCCGCGAAGGCAACGGCCTGCGGGAGGAGGCCTGCGAACAGCACCTGGTGCGTCGCGGGGTCGAAGGCGTAGATCGTGGTCAGCGTCGTCCCGGTCGGCGACTCACCGCCGGCGACGTACACGATGCTGCCGAGGACGAACGCGGATGCCCCGTAGAGGGGCTGGGGCAGCTTCGCCACCACGCCGGCCGAGCCCGTCGCCGGGTCGACTGCTTGGATGTCGGCGGTCGCCTTCGAGGCACCGGGGACCTCGCCACCGAGCACGTAGATGACGCCGCGCGCCGCGGCGAGCGCGGGGTACCGAACGGGCACGGGGAGCGACGCGACCTTGCGGAACGAGTCACCGGTTGTCGTGGCGAGCACGTCGGGGAGGTAGCTCGAGCCGGTGTAGCCCCCGACGATGTACGCCGTCGCGCCGTGCGTCGTCCCGATCGTCACCGCCGCGCTGTCCGACCTCGGCTCGGGGAGCGGCGAGACGACCGCCGTGTGTGCCACGCTCGGCGAGCTGGAGACGAGCCTCTGGACGGTTGCCACCGTGTTCGGGGAGCCCCCGCCGTAGACGAAGGTCTCGGTCCCGAGCCGCACGCCCGCGGCGTCGTGGACCGCGACGGGGAGCTGTGAGCTGGAGGCTCCCAGCGTCCCGGCGGTCGTGAAGGAGCTGATCGTCGACACCGACGCGCCGGCGGCGTCGAGCCCACCGAGCATGGTGAAGCCCCCGGCGGTCGGGACGACCACCTCGCGCGACACCGCCGCGGGAAGCTGCCAGGGCTCGACGCCCGCTTCGATCGACGCAATCGCGCCGGCGGTGCTCGGTCCGGCACCACCGCTGCTCGCGAGGACGTCGGCCGTCCACGCGAGCGTCGTGAGCACGAGGACCGCGACGAGGCCAGCGACGAGGCGCCGGCGCAGGTAGAGGCGCCGGCGCGCGGCAAGCGCACGGGCGCGCTGCGATGGTCCGGACGACGCGCGGTGACGGGGAGGGGCTGTCGGCATGCGAGTGTGGTCGCGGCGAGTCATGGCCCGCCGAGCCGGCACGATCGTAGGACGATCGCACCACCGGTGCGACCCGCGTCAGGCGCGCGGCAGCCGCAGCGCGATTGACGAGCTCGACCGCCCTGACTGCTGGAGCACGCCGCGCCCCTACGGCACCGCTGTCCGGACCCATCGAGCAGTCAACCCGTTCCTCACATAGACCGAACCATCGGGCGTCGCCGCTGGGCCGTCCACGTAGCACGTGTTCGTGCTGGGACAGCTGAGACTTGCGGTCCAGAGCGGATCGGGAGCTGGCGACACCGCGGCCACGGTCCAGCTCAGCCCGTCATTCCGGGTCGTGGCGGCCAGCAGCAGACCATGGCGCGTGCGCTCGGAGACGAGCGCGACGCACACGTTCGCGCTGGGACAGCTGAGCGCGTGCACGATGTCCACCGCGGTCGGGAGCGATCGCAGCACCCATCGCGCTCCCCCGTCTGACGTCGCCAGCACCCGCGCGCCGAACAGGTTCGCCGCCACGCAGGAGTCCGCTGAACTACACGACACGAGATACCCGCCGCGTCCCCGCACGCCTGCAAGCAGGGCAGTCCGATCGAGGCGGATGCCGCCGCTCGACGTCGCACCGAACTCGAATGCAGTGGTGGCCGTGTGCCCAGCGACGAAGCACGCGGTGGACGCACGCACGCACCAGAGGGCGTCGATGCCCGCCGACGAGCAACCGCCGCACGCCACAGGAGGCCAGCCGCTCCCGGGGACCCTCTTCCAACTCGCACCGCCGTCCGACGATCGGATGACCGAGGAGATGTCGGTGATCGCATAGCAACGCAGCGGCGTCGCACAGGTCGGGTCCGTGACGTTCGAGCCCCCGAAGTTGTCAACGGGCCGGGTCGTCCACTTGGAGCCGCCATCGGTCGTCTCGACGAAAGCGGTGTACAGCACGCTGGCGTTCCCGTTGAGCTCGCCGGTGACGAAGGCCAGGCACTGCGCAGACGTGGCGCAGCTGATGCCCTCCTTCGGAAAGCCAGAAGGCGTGTTCGCCGCCACGAACTGCGGCGTCCAGGTTGCGGCTCTGTCGGCTGTCCGGAAGAACACGGGCACACCGTTGGCATCGGTCCCAAACGCGACGCAGACGGTCGGGCTCGGACAGGAGAGATCCGCGAGCCGTACGGGCCCCGTGACGACCGCCCTTTCGGAGCTCGCCGATTGCGTGCCGGCAGCAGGGGCAGGTGACGCGCACGAGAGGAGCAAGAGGGGCGCGAGCGCGAGCACGCCTCGCCGTCGGCTTCGGCTCATCGCGAGCGACCTCTCGCCGAGGCGAGGCTGGCGTAGGTCGCCACCCATGCCAGGCCAGTTGGATAGGTGCTGTTGTTCACGGTCGTGATCCCGTCGAGCGAGTTCTGCTGGAACGTCCACTGGAAGTTGTTGCCGGTTGGGACGCAGGGCTCGGTGTACCCCGGGCCGTCCGCAAGGGCTCCACAGACCGCGTCGGTAACGGTGGCCTCGAGCACGAAGCGACTGCCGAAGAGTTCGTAGACGCGGATCGCGCTTGCACTCCAGGCGACCGCAAACTCGTTCCACGCATTCGCAGGCGACGACCAGGTGGCAAGGCCGTGCACGTTGCAGTCGCCGTTGCACGAGGTGGCGCCGTTTGCGTAATAGCCGCTCGAGGTCAGCCAGTACACGTGCACGCTGACGGTGCTGCCGATGCCATTCTTGCCCGGGCTCGCGACGAAGGCCACCTCCGGTGGCCACGCAGTGCCGCTCTCTTGCACTTCTGCGACCGTGTCGAACTTCTTGCTGGCGTTGAAACGAGCGCACCACGCGTAGAAGACAGTCCCCTTCGTGGGGCCCGAGTTGAGGGAGGAACGTGTGCCGATGCCGGCGTCATCGATGTAGCGCGGCGAGACTCCGCCAACGGCGTTGTTGAGTTGCAGGTACGAGCCGGGATACGACAGTTCAGACTGCAGGCGGTCAGACGTATCCCCGCTCTGATAGGTAGGAGTGTGGCTGGGATAGAAGCCACTGAAGGCGTACCACGAGGACGGCAAGCTCGTGACACTCCAATTTTGGCCCCATACGATCGAATCGCCCGCACCGTTGGGCCACGTGGTTGGGTAGGCAGGGGTGGCGCAGTTGCCAAGTCCTCCGGACACCGATGCGGTTGACGGCGATGTGCCACCAACCGCGACCATTGCGCTCGCAAGGATGACTGCCGCAACGACCCATCGAGTGACGAACCATCGGGTCATGTGAACCTCCGAGGCAAGGAGAGTGTGCCGATCACACCCCTCCTTCGCAGCCAGTGAGTCCCTTGGGTCAAGGTCACGGTACTTGAGCCACAGTTCTCCAAGACCCCATGCTCGTAGGAGCGCTCGAACACTCACTGCGAGTGCTCGAGGTCGTCCCGGACTCGCTAGCGCCTTGGTTCCCTCCGATCCTCGCTGGCCCGTCTTGCGATCCACTGATCTCTCTTGATCTCGAAGTGACTCACGACGACCTCTCCCCTCCGCTCGTCGGGTGGCACGGTCACCCGGCGGATCAGCCGCATGCCGAGACGCTCTGCGACGCGCTCGGAACGTGGATTGTCCGACTGCGGCAGGGAGCACACCGAGTCGAGACCCAACGAGCCGAACGCCGCATCCAGTGCGGCGGTTGCGCCCTCCGTCGCGTACCCGTTGCCCCAAGCAGTGGGCGCGAGTCGCCATCCGACCTCGACCGCGGGAAGTATCTCCGGCAGAAATGTTGGAATCGAGAGCCCGAGGTAGCCGATGAGGAACTCGTCGTTGCGCGTTCTCGCCATCCAACATCCGAATCCGAAGTCCTCCCAGTGCTGGATTTGCGCGTCGAGAAAGCGTGCTGTCTCGTCGCGCGACATGCCCTTTCCGTAGGGAAACTGCCAGACCTCACGATTCTCGAAGACGACCGCAAGCTCGTCGAGGACGTCGCGATCGAATCGGCTCAGAATCAAACGCTCCGTTGTGACGTCACACAGGGGTGCCGCGATTGGCGGGCAGAGCTCGCTCATGAGGACAGTGTGTCGCGGCTGTGCTGTCGAGTGCAGACCATCGTCGCACCGAGCCTCTCGCTGGCTCCTGCGACGTCCCGGTGCGCGTCCTCGCTGCCATCTCGATGGTCAAGAGCGACAGATCGAGTCGCCCGCTTCGCTGCTGCATCGACGGGTGCCAGTGGATCGTCGACAACCAGTCACCAGTGGTGACCGACCTACGCAACGCATTGGGGGGTGCGTCGCCCGAGAGTGCTTGCAGCACATGTGCTCGTGTGCTTGCCTGTGCCCACTGCGGCGCCACGGTGCTGTCGCGGGAATTCGAACAAGGGGGACACATGAAAAGAGTCGCACTCATGGCGGCCGTAGCCGTCGGTTTGTCACTCGCGACCGCAGGCGTGGGACAGGCAACGACCAGATCGCCGGGGACCGCGCAGTCGAGCGCCCTCCAGCCACGGTTCACGGTGATCGCGCCGCTGCAATTGCCGAAGAAATTCGCGCACGCTGTCCGCGCCTCGAGGACGCCGCCACAGCTCCCCACGTTCACGACCAGCTACTTCGACGGCACGAACACGTGGCCGGCGACGTTCGTCGGCGTGAAGCCCTCGAAGCGCCGCACGACGAGGGTTCCCGTCCAGCTCGTGGCATTGAACTTCACATTCCCCCACGAGTCCAGCTATTGCGGAGTCAGCGCTCCCACCACGCTGAACGGCACGGACGTCGTGACCGCGGTGCGCAACTCGCCACTGTTCGTTAAGCACTACTACCACTCGACACTGGGCGACAAGGGATTGCTGCAGTTCCTCGACGCCTACGTGCGCCAGGCGTTCAACCAGCAGGGGACTCGCTACCACGTCTACCTCACCCTTAATGCAAAGGTCCCGACGCTCAACGTGGAGGTCCCCTTCAACGACGGCTTCATCGGAGACGGGAACGCTTGCATCGACAGGACGCCTGCCGGGCTTGCGATCGTCGACACGTCGTTCTTCATCAGTGTCCTCGACAATCTCCTGCCGCTGACGACCTACCTCCACAACAACAACGCGCTCCTCGGGCTCGTCTCGCGCGACGTCGTGCTTGCCGACTTCGCCCAGGGGCTCATGCGCAACTGCTGCATCCTCGGCTTCCACACCTACTACCAGCTGCCGAACGGCAGGCAGGCACTGGAGTGGGCGAGTTACATCACCGACCCGACGTTCTTTGGACCCCTGGCCAGTGACATGCTCGCGACATCCCACGAGGTCGCCGAGTTCCAGATGGACCCGTTCCTCACCAACGCGACGCCGTCCTGGCGATTCCCTGGCGGCCCTGCAGGCGACTGCCAGAACAACCTGGAGGTCGGCGACCCGACCGAGGTGCTGTCCGGCACACCAAG
>PLCI01000158.1 GCA_003135595.1 Acidimicrobiaceae bacterium
TCGAGGACCGCGTGGTGCTCGATCGAGGACACCACGAGCTTTGCGCGGTGGCCGCGCCGAGCCCGGTCGGCCGCGACGCCGAACACGGCGAGGTTGCACGACTCGGTCCCCCCACCGGTGAAGACCACCGCGCCGGGCGCGGAGCCCGTGAGCTCGGCCACCTCCTCGCGGGCGTCGTCGAGCGCGCGGCGCGCCGCGCGCGCGGCACGGTGCGACCCGGTCGGGTTCCCCACCGTCCCGCTCTGGTACGGGGCCATCGCCTCGAGCACCTCGGGACGGCGAGGTGCGGTGGCCGCGTGGTCGAAGTAGAGCGGTGCCGTGTCGTGAGGTGCCACTGGCCAGCGTGCCGTGACGTCCGTCACGTCGCCGCGACGAAGAACGTCTTCACGTTGGTGAACTCCTGGATCCCGTGCGAGCCGAGCTCGCGGCCGTAGCCGGAGAGCTTGATCCCGCCGAAGGGCAGCTCGGGCGTCGAGACGACCATCGCGTTCACGAACACCATGCCGGCCTCGAGCTGCTCGATGCCGTGCTGCTGCTCGTGGTCGTCCTCGGCCCACACCGACGCTCCGAGGCCCCACCGTGAGTCGTTGGCGATCGCGATGGCGTGATCGAGGTCGTCGGCGACGAGCACGACCGCGACGGGGCCGAACAGCTCCTCGCACCCCGCGCGCATCGACGGATCCACGCCGGTCAGCACGGTCGCGGGATAGAAGAACCCGGGACCCTCGGGCACGATGCCGCCGGTGGTCGCCGTTGCGCCCTTGGCGACCGAGTCGGCCACCTGGTCGGCGAGCTCGACACGTTGCGCGTCCGAGACGACCGGTCCGAGCATCGTCGCCGGATCGAACGGGTCGCCGACCACGACCTCGGACATCGCCGCCGTGAAGCGGTCCACGAACTCGTCGGCGCGCGACGACACGACGATGAATCGCTTCGACGCGATGCAGGACTGCCCGTTGTTCTGGATGCGCGCGGTGACCGCGAGCGGCACCGTCCGCTCGAGGTCCGCGCTCGCAGCGACGACGAAGGGGTCCGACCCGCCAAGCTCCAGCACGGTCTTCTTGAGGCTCTGCCCGGCCGTGGCCGCGACGGAGCGGCCGGCGCGCTCCGAGCCGGTGAGCGTGACGGCCGCGATGCGGTCGTCGGCGATCACGCGTGCGACGTCCTCGACCGTCGCGAACAGGTTGGTGAAGACGCCCTCAGGGAAGCCGGCCCGCACGAAGAGGTGCTCGAGGAAGTCCGCGGTGCCCGGGACGTTGGAGGCGTGCTTGAGCACGCCCACGTTGCCCGCCATGATCGCGGGCGCTGCAAAGCGGACCACCTGCCACATCGGGAAGTTCCAGGGCATGATCGCGAGGACCGGGCCAAGCGGCTCGTAGCGGACGCCGCTGCGCGCAGCCGACGAGGCGATCTGCTCGGTCGCGAGGTAGCGCTCGGCATGCTCGGCGTAGTAGCGCATCGCGAGGGCGCACTTGGCGACCTCGCCTTTCGCCGAGGCGAACGTCTTGCCCATCTCGGTCGTGAGGATCGTGGCGACGGTCGGTAGCTCGGCCTCAAGGACCTGGGCGGCCGAGGTCATGAGCATCGCGCGCTGCGCGAAGGGGATCGTCCGCCACGTCCGCCAGGTCTCGTGCGCTCGGTCGAGCCGTCGGTCGATCTCGGCGGCGTCGTGGTAGTCGAAGCGGACGACCTCTTGGCCGGTGGCTGGGTTGGTCGCGACGTAGGACATGCCTCCATCATTGCCGCCAACTGACCCAGACCTGCCGTCCATCGAGACCCGTTCTCATCTGGCGCGACGGGGCCTCTGGTGGGCCGTGCCGCCGGCCACGACGCTCGGCACGAGACGACTGGTGAGGAACTAGGAGGTAACGTCCCCCGACACTGAGGATCGAGGTGCAACATGCTCAGGCTTAAGGTCGCCGCGACGCTTCTCTCCGGCACACTCGTCCTCGGAATGGGCGGAGCCGTTGCAGCGGTATCAAGGTCCCGGCTGAACACGGCGCCAACCCTCCAGGCAATCAAGTCGTACGTCCTCGCGGGCGAAAAGCTGACCACGCTTCCAGCATCGCTGAGTGATCAGCTCACCTTGATGCCGTACGACTTTTACAGCAGCCCACCGTGCGTGGTGGGCGGCGGCTCGACCATTCCCACCCATTGCGAGTTCGGCGACAAGTCTTCCAAGAACATTGTGGTGCTGGACGGGGATTCGTTCGCGGGAATGTGGTTTCCAACGCTGGACGCCATTGCCACAAAGCACAAGCTAAAGATGTACCTGGTGTCGCGCCTGGCGTGCCCGTTTGCGCTGGTATCGGTCTCCGCCTCTTGCAAGTCGTGGCAGGCGAACGCCGCGACCTACATCAACAGCCTCAAGCCAACCGCGATCGTCTTTGCCAGCGAGAACTTGTCCCCACTGCAGCCCTCCCAGGTTGCGATAACGCCGAAGGAGTATGCGGTCGGCATTTCGAGCGCGCTCGCCACCTTCACGTCCCCACACGTCCGGAAAATTGTCCTCCTCGGAATGCCCGCAGTCGCGTTTGGATCCCCGTCGACCGCAGTCGAACCGAATGGCTGCATTGCAGGTCATCTGAAGAGCCTGCGGTCGTGCGCCATTCCGCTAGCGACGGCGCTTATCAAGATTCGGATTGAGGATGACACCGCAGCAGCGAAATCTGCTGGCGCGACTCCGGTCTCCGTCACGTCATTGTTCTGTCAGACGACGTGTCCAATGGTGGTTGACAAGAACCTCGTCTTCGCAGACCCATTTCACCTCAATGTCAATTACGCTGGGATCCTGTCGTCCGCGCTCGCCGAGTTGATCGGCGTCCGCAAGCTTTGATTCCCTGACTCGTGGATCGCCTTGACGCAGCGAAGAGGGTTCTCGAGACCGCCCGCCTCGTCAGCGTGCTGACGGGTGCAGGCATCTCGACGGCATCGGGGATACCCGACTTCCGGGGGCCCGATGGCGTCTGGACCAAGGACCCCGCGGCCGAGGCGCTCTCGTCCTACGACACGTGGGTGACCGACGCCGACGTCCGACGGCGCGGGTGGCGCCGGCGACTGGAGTCGAGGGCGGTGCGACCGGCGCCCAACGACGGGCACCGCGCCCTGGTCGAGCTGGAGCGCACCGGACGACTCGACACCCTGGTCACCCAGAACGTCGACGGCCTGCACGCCGACGCCGGCACCGATCCCTCACGGCTCGTCGAGATCCACGGCTCGAGCCGCGAGGTGGTGTGCCTGCGGTGCGGCGATCGCGGGCCGATCGGCGCGGTGCTCGAGCGCGTCGCGCACGGCGAGGACGACCCCGCGTGCCGAGTGGTCGTCGGCGAGTCGACCTGCGGCGGGATCCTGAAGTCAGCGACGATCTCGTTCGGCCAGTCGCTCGTCGCCACCGACCTCGAGCGCGCCGAGCTCGCGGCATCGCGCTGTGACGTGCTCCTCGCGGTCGGCTCGACACTGTCGGTGTGGCCAATCGCCGGCATGGTGCCGCGCGCACGCGAGGCGGGCGCCGCGGTGGTCGTGGTCAACGGGGCCCAAACGGCGATGGACTCGCTCGCGACGGTCCTCGTCACCGGGCCGATCGAGGTGGTGCTGCCGAAGCTCGTCGAAGGACTCTCGAGCCACTGACAAGTGACAGGCGTGCGCTACTCGGCGGACTCGTCCTCGTGCCGGCGCCGTGGCCGGTAGGCGAACCACCAGACGCTCGCGATCGCCGCGATCGCCCCCAGGATGCCGATCGCGGGCTTGGAGACGTTGCGGTGCTCGTCGGGCATCGCCCAAGCGTACAGACCGTGGTGCCGCAGGTGGCCAAGGACGGTCACCTGCGGCACCAGCGGCCCTAGGCGGTCTTGGCCGCCTGAACCTCGATCTCGAGCTCGATCTTGTTGCCGAGCACGAAGCTGCCGTTCTCGATGACGCCGTTGAAGTTGATGCCGAAGTCGCGCCGATCAAAGGAACCGGTGGCCTCGAAGCCGGCGACGGTCGAGTCGGGCGCCATGCCGGGGCCGGTGCCGAGGAACTCGAGGTCGAAGACGATCTCTTTGGTCGTCCCCTTGATCGTGAGATCCGCCACGAGGTCGAAGTGGCCGTCCCTGCGGGCGGTCACGCGCTTCGAGGCGAGGGTGAGCTCGGGGTAGGCCTCGACCTCGAGGAAGTCAGACGAGCGCAGGTGCTCGTCGCGCTGGGCCTGGTTGGTGACGATGCTGGGCGCCTTGACAGACGCGCGCACCGAGGAGGACTCCGGGGTCTCGCCGATCACGAGGGTGCCCTCGAACTCCGTGAAGCTGCCGCGGACCTTGGACGCCACCAGGTGTCGCGCCACGAAGCCCACGTGCGAGTGGATCGGGTCCACCGCGTAGGTCCCTGGGCTCGGCAGGGTGGTCGTTGACACACCATCAGCTGCTTGGTTGGACTGGACTTGGGTAGTGGTCATGTGCTGCTCCTTGTTGGTCTTTGCACCAGTATACTTGCTACTACAGATACTGTGCAAGCAGATTCTCTCAAGACAGAGAAGGTCGGCGGCCAGGCGAGCGAGGGGTGGATTGGTACCGTGACCAGCATGCCGGAAGCCACTGTGACGCCGGCATCGTGCACCGACCAGCGGGTGCTGCTCTTCGGGCTGCTGCTGGAGACGAACGCCCGGCTCGAGCGCCAGCTCGGCGCCGCACTGGAGCAGGCGGTCGGCTTGCCCCTCGCGTGGTTCGAGGTGCTGCTCCGCGTCCAGCGCTCCGAGGGCGGATTCCTCTCGATGTCCGAGCTCGCGAGCCAGACGGTCTACTCCTCTGGTGGCACGACGCGGCTCGTCGACCGGATCGAGAAGGACGGCTACCTCGAGCGGTTCGCGTGCCCGAGCGACCGGCGCTCGGTCCACGTCCGGCTCACCGGCGCCGGCGCGCTCGTCCTCGCCGAGGCGCTCGAGGCCCACGCGGTCCACCTCGAGAGCTACGTGACGTCCAAGCTCTCCGACGAGGAGCGAGAGAACCTCGAGACGGCGCTGCGCAAGCTGAACGGCGGCCCGCCGGCGTGCGCGTCCGGCTAGACGACCGCCAGCCACACCGTCGCGTCGAGCCCGTCGGAAAGCTCGACGGCGACGCCGTCGCCCTCCCCGAGCTCGGTCCGCACATCGTCGGCCAGCACCTCGCGCGCGAGCAGGTCGAGCTCGGCGTCGTCGAGCGCGATGCCGACGAGCCACAGCTCGACGTGGTCGGTCACCTCGAGCCCTCGGTCCTTGCGGAGCTCTTGAACCTGTCGGACGAGCTCGCGCATGGCGCCACGTCGCCGGAGGTCGTCGTCGAGCTCGAGGTCGAGTGCGACGACCTCGGCACCGGCACGCGACACCGCGAATCCCTCCTCGGCTCGTACCCGCAGCTCGAGGTCCCCGCTGTCGAGCTCGACCGCCTCGCCGTCGATCTCGACCGTGACGGTGCCGCCTGACTCGAGCGTGCGTGCTGCCGCGGCCGCGTCGAGGCTCGCCAGCGCGGCGCGCAGCCCCTGAGCGCGCTCCCCGAGCTTCGGTCCGACGGACCGGAAGTTGGGCTGCAGCTCGTAGGTGAGCACGTCGGACATCACCGCGGAGTACTCGACGAGGTCGACGTTGAGCTCGTCTTCGACCACACCCGCCGGCGGGAGCGCCGCACCCGGCGGGAGGAACACGAGCGCCCGGCGCAGGGGCTGGCGGACCTTGATCCCAGCCTCGGCTCGCGCGGCCCTGCCGAGCGAGACGACCTCTCGCGCCACCGCCATGCGCGCCTCGAGCTCGGGGTCGATCGACGCCGCGATGACACCGGGCCAGTCACAGAGGTGCACCGAGCCCGCCGACTCGACATCGACGAGGCTCGTGTACAGGTGGTCGGCGAGGAACGGGCACATTGGCGCCAGGAGCAGTGCCACGCGCACCAGCACCTCGTGCAGCGTCGCGTGAGCCGCGAGCGAGTCCGACAAGGGAAGGTTGGGGTCCGTGCGCCAGAAGCGGCGTCGTGACCGGCGCAGGTACCAGTTGGA
>PLCI01000097.1 GCA_003135595.1 Acidimicrobiaceae bacterium
CCGTGGATCCAGACCATCACCGGCAGCGCGGACTGGGCGACGTCGGGGGTCCAGACGTTGAGGGTCAGGCAGCCCTCACCGAGAACCGTGGGCTCGGGCAGGAGCTCGTCCATCGGTGGTGAGAACTGGCCGTGTGGCGCGGTCGGTCCGAACTCGCTCGCGTCCCGCACGCCCTCCCACGACGCGTGCCGCTGCGGGGCTCGGAATCGATTCGCGCCGAACGGGCTCGCCGCGTACGGGATGCCCTTGAACGACGCGACGCCATCTCGCAATACGCCACGGACTTCGCCGTGCGTCGTCTTGACGACCACGTCCATCGGACCTCCGTTCGGGCTGTCGTCATTGCATCATGGCGCAGCCGGGGGCTGCGAGACGCGTCATGTCGCCGGTGCCGGGAACGCCCGCTCGGGTGCACGCATCTGGCTGACCGACGGCACAAGCAGCGTCGCGAGGATGAAGGCCGTGAGGAGCGCCGCGGCACCGACGATGGTCGTCGTGATGCCGCAGACCTTCGAGATGGGCCCGACGAGTGCCATCCCGATCGGCAGGAAGACGAGCGAGCCGAACCAGTCGTACGCACTCAGCCGTGACAGCAGCTCGGGCGGTATCTCGCGCTGCATCGTCGTGTTCCACAGCGTGCCGAACACGGCGATGCCGATGCCCGAGAAGAACGAGCCGATGGCGATGACCGACAGCGGGGCTCGGAACGCCAGCGCGAGCAGCGGCCAGACCCACAGGATCGGTGAGATCGTCGCGACCAGCAGGGGGCGACGCGGGTCCCAGCGCAGCATGACGACGCCGCCTAGGACGGCCCCGCCGCCTTCGACGGCGAGGACGAGTCCCCAGGCGGGAGCCCCGCCGAGCGACTGCAGCGCGATGACCGGGCCGAGGACGAACGTCGTCGCGAAGATGAGAATGTTGACGACGGAGAACTCGACCACGATGACCCAGAGCCAGGTCCTCGCCCAGAACTCGGTCCAGCCCTCTTTCAGCAGGTGCACGTAGGACTGCGCCGACTTCGCGGCGACCCAGTCGATCTCGATGAGATACAGCGAGACGACGCTGATCGCGTAGGTCAGCCCGTCAACGATCACCGCCCAACCTGGATTCGCCGCTCCGACGATCACGCCCGCGACGGCCGGCCCAACGATCTGCGCCGACGAGCCCGAGAGGTTGTTCAGCGCGTTCGCCTGCAGGAGGTTGCCCTCCGAGACAACCTGTGGCACGAGTCCCGTCATCGCCGGGTTGAAGAACGCCGTCCCGACGCCGACAACGGCCGCCAGAGCCATAAAGCCCCAAATCGGCGGCCGCTGGGCCAAGATCCAGGCTCCCAGGCCGAGCTCGGCGAAGGTTCGCAGCACGTCGGAGCTGAGCATGACGAGGCGCCGGCTGAATCGGTCGGCGATGACCCCGCCGAGGAGGAGAAGGATCACGACGGGCGTGAGGCCGGCTGCCGCGACGATCCCGACGTCCGTCGCGCTCCCGTGGTGCTCGAGCACCGCGAAGGTGATGGCGACCGGCGCCATTCCGCTGCCGATCTGTGAGGTCGTCTGGCCGATGAAGAAGTAGCGGAAGTTCCGCTCTCGCAGCGCGCCAACCCAGTCGCTCGCTTGCATCGCGCCATCGTAAGTGTCGTCGCACGATCGCTTGGGGGATGAGCATGGCGAGATGCCGCGGGAAACGACCTTGCGCGGGGATGTTCGACTCGCTTCGTGTTGGCGACTTCGCACCGCTGTGGTCCGGCCAGAGCGTCGCCTCCTTCGGCGACGGCATCTTCACGGTCGCGCTTGCGCTGGTCACACTGCGACCGGACGCCCGACCTGTCGCGCTCGCCTACGTCTTCGCGGCCCGCGCGGCCCGCACGGTGTGCTTTGCGCTGGTCGGCGGCGTCGTGGTCGACAGGTTCTCACGCCGTACCGCGATGCTCGCCTTTGACGCGGCACGCGGGCCGTGGTCGCTGTGGTCGCGGAATGTCAGGTCGTCGAGCCTGCGAGCTCGAGCTCGGCCACCGAGTGGCCCATCAGAAACGCGAAGTTCGAGGCGTAGAAGCGGTCGCGCACGTCATCGCTCGCGTCCCCGAGCGATGCCTCGAAGCGCTCGACGGGTCGCCGCCCGCCCTCCACGTGGGGGTAGTCCGACGAGAACAGCACGAGGTCGTCACCTGCCTGCTCGACGATCCAGCCGACGTCCTCGGTCGGATACGGCGTGAACCGGATCTGGCGGTGCACGTACTCGCTCGGTCGCATCGAGAGCGCTTGGAGCCGCTCCTCGTGCCGGGCGAACGCCTCAAAGGCCGACTCCATCTGGCGCAGCCACGACGGCACCCAGATCGCGCCCTGCTCCATCACGCCGACGCGGAGCCCGGGCACGGCCTCGAACACGCCGTCGAAGATCATCGCTGCCAGCGTCTGTGCGGGCGGTGCGGGGATCCCCATGTAGTCGACGGAGCGGAAGTTCTCGTCGCCGCCGTGGAAGTCATGGGGGACCGGGAGCCCGTTGACGAAGTAGTTCGGGTCGATCAGCTGGCCGGTGCCACCGACGTGGAAGACGACCGGCACGTCGGCGTCCGCTGCGAGTGCCCAGACCGCGAACAGGTCGCGGTGGCTCGGGGAGTGCCCCGGCGGGCACCCCGAGGCGACGAGGAGCGCCGCGGCACCCTGATCGATCGCGTCCTGCGCGGCCTGCCTGGCTCGCTCGGGGTCGACCAGCGGGACGTAACAGGTCGCCAAGAGCCGACGGTCGGCGGAGCAGAACTCGAGGATCCCGCGGTTGTGCGCGCGCGCCGCCGCGTAGGCGAGGTCGAGGTCGCCCGCGTGCTCGAGCGAGTAGAGCCGGCTGTTGTGGAAGGTGTTGAAGATCAGCTGGCTCGAGAAGCCGAGCAGGTCAAGTGCGCGGGGACGGTCCGCTGCGATGAAGCCGCCAGTCGCCGCGAAGTTCTTCCGCTGCATGATCTCCTGGGCCTCGGTGGCGCGGTACTCGGCGGAGCCGTGGCGCTCCCGCAGGCGGTCGAACGATGAGAGGAGGTCGCGCTGCTGGTCCTCGGGGTCGCCGGTCTGGCGCAGCTCGTTGCCGCTCGCGTACTTGAGGAGGGGCAGCCGGTTCCGGTACTTCTCCTCGGCGTGGTCGCGGAGCCACGTCGGCGTCTCCATCAGGTGGGCGTCGGCGTCGTGGATGACGCGGCCCTCGGCGTACGCCATGGCTGCCCCCGTGCCCGGCGGGACGGCGCTACGCCGAGCCCCGCGATCGTACCGGAAGCCTTGCACCTTGGTGATCGTGACGACCGCGCTTCCGTAGAGTGCCGACGTGACCGCACGGCGGATGGAGGCATTCAGCGACGGCGTGCTCGCCTACATCCTCAGCTTCGTGAACCTGGGCATCTACTGGAACAATCATCATCACCTGCTGAAGACCGTCGAGCGGGTCAACGGCTGGGTGCTCTGGGCGAACCTCGTGCTCTTGTTCTGGCTCTCCCTCCTGCCGTTCGCCACGGAGTGGATGTCGAAGAACGGCTTTGCGACGCTGCCCGTCGCGGTCTACGGCTGCGTCCTGATCCTCGCGGGGATCAGCTACTACCTCCTCGGCCGCGCGATCATCGCCGCCGTGCCGCACGACTCGATGCTCGCCGCCGCCGTCGGCTACGACGCGAAGGGGATCGCCTCGGTCTGCATCTACGCGGTCGCGATCCCACTGAGCGCCCTGTCCAGGTGGGTCGCGCTCGGCGGCTACGTCATCGTCGCGATCATGTGGCTGGTGCCCGACCGCCGACTCTCGCCGACGATCGACGAGCACGAGACGCGAGTGCAGTGAGCTCCGCTGTTCAGCGCCCGAGGAGCGCGCGCAGCGCGGAGCGGGCAGCACCCACGCCGCACATTCCGTGGACTCCGCCGCCCGGGGGCGTCGCCGACGAGCAGAGGTACAGCCCGTCGACAGTGGTGCGATAGGGATCCCATCTGACGGTCGGGCGGAAGAACGTCTGGCGTACGGTCGTCGCCCCGCCGGTGATGTCGCCGCCTACATAGTTGGGGTTCGCCGCCTCGAGCTCGGCCGCGGTCGTCGTCCGCCGTGCGAGCACGAGCTCACCGAACCCCGGCGCGAAGCGCTCGATCTGGGACTCGATGCTGGCGGTCATGTCCCGCGTTGAGCCTGCGGGCACGTGGCAATAGCCCCAGAGCGTCTGGCTGCCGAGGGGAGCACGTGAGGCGTCGACGATGCCGGGCTGCACGATGATGCAGAACGGACGCTCCGCGTGTCGACCAGCGTGGACGTCGGCCATCGCTGCGGCGACCTCCTCGAACGTGCCGCCGACATGAACGGTGCCTGCCTCGCGGCACGCGGGCGCCGTCCAGGGGACTGGACCTGACAGCGCCCAGTCCACCTTGCACAGGCCCGGTCCGAATCGGACCCGCTCGAGGGAGCGTCGCTCGCGTGGGCTGAGAGCGCCCGCCGCGATCCGCGCGAGGTCACGGGCCGAGGTGTCGAGGAGTGTCGCCGGAGCCGTCGGCAGCTCGTCGAGGTGCCGCACCCACTGTCCCGTCCGCAGCGTCGCGCCCCTCTCGGTGAGCCACGCGGCCATCGCGTCGGCGAGCCGCCCGCTGCCGCCCTCGACGACCGGCCAGCCACCGTGGTGCGCGACCAGGGTGAGGAGGAGCCCAAACCCCGAGGTCAGCGGCGCCTGCAGCGGCCGGATCGAGTGCGCGCTCACCCCAGCAAGCAGCCCGCGTGCTTCGTCGGTGTCGAAGCGCCGCACGAGCAGGGACGTCGGGAGCGCGCCGAGTGCCGCGAAGCGCCCGACTCGAAGCGGGGCACGAGGCACCGATCGGATCGGGGACAGTGAGGCGGCGACGATCGCGTCAGCGTTCGCGACCAGGGGGCCAAGCAGCCGCCGGTAGGCGCGCGCATCTGCGCCGAGCCCCGCAGCGGTCTCCTCGACACTCCTCGTCACTGCCGCGGCGCGACCGCCGTCGAGCGGGTGGGCGAACGCGACACGGGGCTGCAGGAAGCGAACGCCCATCGTCGTCAGGTCGAGCTCGGTGAAGAACGGCGAGCACATCGCGAGCGCCTGAACGGTCGAGCAGGTGTCGTGCAGGAAGCCGGGCATTGTTCGCTGCTCGGTCCGGCACCCACCGCCGATCGTGGCAGCGCCCTCGATGACCTCGACGTTGAGTCCCGCTCTCGTAAGGACGATCGC
>PLCI01000050.1 GCA_003135595.1 Acidimicrobiaceae bacterium
GCGGAGCAGGGAGTCGCCTTGTACCGCGCCGCCCAGGAGGCCCTGTCCAACGCCCGCAAGCACGCACCGGGCGCGCCGGTCGCCATCTCGCTCGATTTCGAGTCGCAGCGGACCGTGCTCACCGTCGAGAACGGCGAGGCCGAGGGCGCGACCGCCCCCGTGGAGCTGCGAGGGACGGGAGGCGGCTTCGGTCTTCGAGGGATGCGCGAGCGCGTCGAACCGCTCGGGGGCACCGTGAGTGCGGGGCCTGACCCGCGCGGCTGGGCCGTCTTGGTCGCGGTACCGGCGTGAAGGTCGTTGTGGTCGACGATCAGGCCGCGGTGCGCGAGGGACTCGAGACGCTGCTCGGCACGCTGAAGGACATCACCGTCGTCGGGACCGCCGNNTGCTCGAGACCGAACAGTTCGACCTGGCGATCCTTGACGTGATGATGCCGGGGGTCGACGGCATCGAGGCGACGCGGCGCATTCGCGAGCGGCACCCGAGCACCCAGGTCGTCGTGCTCACGACCTACGCCGACGACGAGTCGATCGTCGGAGCGCTGCGCGCCGGGGCCATCGGCTACCTCACGAAGGACGCAGGGCGCGACGACATCGCCCGCGCCCTCGAGGCCGCGGCGGCCGGGCAAGGGGTGCTCGATGCCGACGTGCAGGCTCGGCTGGTGGGTTCGATTGCGCCACGACGTGAGGCGCGCGACGAGCTGCCGGACGGGCTCACGGCACGCGAGGGCGAGGTCCTCCGGCTGATGGCGGTCGGGCTCTCGAACGCCGAGATCGCCGAACGGCTCTTCGTCAGCCAGGTCACCGTGAAGACGCATGTGAACCACATCTTCATGAAGACCAGCAGCCGGGATCGCGCCCAAGCAGTCGCCTATGCACACGAACGCGGGCTCGTGCCGTGACCGCACCAGGCGGCGCAGGTCCGGGTGCGTCGATCGGCGCACTCGTCGCCCGCGGGCGAGAGGCCGAGATCTGGGACCTCGGCGACGGCACCGTGCTCAAGCTCTTCTTCGACACGACGAAGGGCCCCGTCGCCGCCCGGGAGGCGCACGTCCTCGCGGTACTCCGGGCCTCGGGAATCAGGGTGCCCGCAGTGCTCGCAGAGACGGTCGTCGACGCACGACCCGGCCTCGTGCTCGAGCGCGTGGCCGGCGTGGACATGCTCACCTTGATCGGGCGACAGCCGTGGCGAGCACTCACTGCTGGTCGGGTGCTCGCCCGCGTGCACGCCGCCCTCCACGAGGTGCAGGCACCGGACACGCTTGCATCGTTGACAGCTCGCCTCCGGGCCCGGCTTTCCTCCTCGCCGCATCTCGGCGAGGACGAGCGAGCCCGCCTCCTCTCGATCCTCGAGGCGCAACGAGACGGCACCGGGCTCTGCCATGGCGACCTGCACCTCGAGAACCTTCTTGGCACGCCGCCCGACCCCACCGTCATCGACTGGACCGCCGCCACTTCGGGCCCGCCGGCCGCAGACGTGGCAAGGACGTGGGTGATCCTGCAGTTCGGCGAACCCCCAGGCACTGCGCCCGGCGTCATCCGACGACTCGCCCCCCTGCTTCGTCGGTCCGTCATCTCGCAGTACGTCACGACCTATCGCGCGACGCGACCCGACAGCCTCGAGCGGCTGCACGAGTGGCGGATCCTGCAAGCCGCGGCACGCATGGGCGAGACCACGGACACCGAGTCCGCTCGTATTCGAAGCTGGCTCGACGCAGCGCTCGTCATGGAGCGGTCGTGATCGCGTCAGTGTCGGGCACGCCACTCCGTCGGTTTGCCCGAGATGATCAAGCTCGCCTGCTATCGGGAGACCGGGATTGACCTACTCACCCACCCGCGGCCCCGATCCCCCGTTGGGTACAACGGCCGCAGCTGCCCGAGCGTCCGGCACCCGAGGCGAGCACGACAATCAGTCGAGACGATGCGCGGTCAGATGTCATCAGGAAAAGGGCGTCTCCATACGATTGGAGGGTGCCTCGGCAGTTGCATCGGCGTCGTCGACCAATCACCGCCCGAACGGCGCAGAGGATCCGCCCGCTCTTCCGATACAGCCCGGGTCGTGACGCGTACGTGCTCCGAGGAGTCGGCAACGTGCTCGGTCCCGTCTTTCAGATCCAGGACTGGGATCAGCCCGCCCCGTCGAGCGACTCGCCTGCCTGACCAAGCGGCAAGCGTCTGATCCCGCGGTGCGGTTGCACTCGGGCCCATAGGTGTCAACGCCGTGCGAACCGTGCCCACTTGAGTGCCGCAACCGGCGAGCAGTGCCGTCACCCGGACGCTCGGCATGAGATCTCTCCGTGCGCGCTTCCCCATCTCGTGCGCTCCCCCTCGATCGGGTGGACTTCATACGCTTTCATTGCGCAGCCAACCAGCCCGCTCACTCCGCCCGTCTCACGAGTCGAGCCGGTCTTTCGGGGTGATCGCTCGGCTCGAGGACTTGGCAGGCAAGGTCAAGATCGCTGGGACGACGGCGAGTCGAGCACTACCGTCACGATTCGATCCCTCACCTGCACGAGGTCGCCGACATGCCGATTCGGTACTTGATCGCGGCACTGTACGTTGACGCATCGGTGCCCGCCCAGCTGGGGGCGACGTTAGTCTCACAAGTAGACGGCTACGGCGCGACAGGTGAGCAAATGGACAGTGTGAGCACTCGCCATGAGGGCCCGACGAGGCCCACCACGTCGGGAGGGGGGTACTCGCCCGTCGAGGTCGCTGACGACGGCTCCGTCATCGTGCAGCTAGAAGCCGACCATCCTGGATTCGCGGATCCCTCGTACCGCGAGCGTCGCAACGCCATCGCGCTGCTGTCCCTCGAGCACCGGCCAGAAGACCCGATCCCGGTCGTGTCCTACACGGACCAGGAGCACGGGGTGTGGCGAATCGTGTCGCACGAGCTGTCGCCCAAGCACCGCCGACACGCGTGCAGCGCCTTCCTCGACGCGAAGGAGTCCCTCGGCCTGCCGTCGGACCACGTCCCGCAGCTCTCCGACGTCACCGGGCTCCTCCAGCCGCTCACCGGCTTCGGCTATCAGCCCGTCGCAGGGCTCGCCCCGCTGCGCGAGTTCTACAGCTCCTTTGGACGTCGCACGTTCTTCTCGACCCAGTACATCCGTCACCCGTCCGTGCCGCAGTACACGCCCGAGCCGGACATCATCCATGAGGTGATCGGGCACGCGAACCAGCTCGCCGACCCAGGATTCGCCGAGATCTGCTTCGCGGTGGGGGGCGCGGTCGACCGGACCCAGTCCAAGGACGCCCTCGGCTTTCTCTCACGAGTCTTCTGGTTCACGATGGAGTTCGGCGTCGTGATGGAGGACGGGGAGCCGAAGGCCTACGGCGCGGGGATCCTCTCTTCGATCGGCGAGCTCGACTTCTTCCAGAAGGCGTCGATCCGGCCTCTCGACATCCGCGAGATGGGGGGCTTCGAGTACGACATCACTCGCTACCAGCCCGTTCTGTACTCCATCGGCTCGTTGCAGGAGCTCCACGACCGGTTGCTCGAGTTCTACTCGAGCTTCGACGACCGCGTGTACCGCTCGCTGAGCTCAACGCGCTGACGTCTCGGGCTCGATCGTGGCCGCCGTGGCCTGCGGTGGCGTGGTCCGTTCGAGGACCAGAGCGAGGACTCGGTCGATCGCCACGGCACTGAGCAGGACCAGCGCGATGATCCCGCCCATCCGGTAGCGGTACGACGGGGTGAACGCGACGCCGTTCGCGGTCGCGAGGACGAGCAGTGTGACCAGGGGCCAGATCGCGGCTCGGCGACGGCGCAGCAGCCACAGTCCCATCGCCCCTAAGGCGAGCAGCAACCAGGTCCCGACGGCCTGGATGTCGCCGGTCCACGAGGCGAAGCCCATGAGCCGCTCGCGCTGCGCCACGAGCCCCGGCCGCCACAGGGACCACTCCCAGAGCGCGCGCAGCGGGAGCACGTAGACGAGACGGGTCCAGTGCTTGCGCGCGTAGGAGAGCGCGGCGTCGCGCTCGAGTCGATCCATCACCGTCTCGTGCACCATGTCCGCAGGGGTGGCGGCCACCGGTGGCGGCAGGATCGTCTGGTAGCCGAAGCTTTGTCCCTGGAAGTACGTGCGGGCGTTGTTCGACTGGTTCAGCGTCTGGCCGAGCTCGGTCGTGAGGACGAGCGTGCCGCCGAATCGGTGGTAGTTGAACGCGAGCCACGGCGTCAGCACCACGAGCAGCGTCGCCGCAGCGACGAGCGACGACACGGCCCCGCGAGCGCGCCTGGCCGCGTCATGGCGTCGGTAGTGGTGCCAGGCCAGTCCGATGAGGAGCACCGCTGCCAGCTCCAGTGACCCGGTGAAGCACAGCGTGAGTAGCCCGAGGAGGATGCCGAGCCCGGTCGCCCGGCGCCACGTCCAGCGCTCGAGCGCCGCATGTGTGGCACCGATGACACAGACGAACAGCAGTGCGGCAAGCACGTCGTCGCCGACGAGGCCACTCGCCATGACGAGGTCAGGAGTGATCACCGCGATGCCCGCGGCGGCCAGGCCGACTCGGTCACCCCCGAGCTGGCGTCCGACGAGACCGCAGGCCACGACCGTCGCCGCCCCGATCAGTGCGCTGCCGAGCCGCAGGCTGCTCGTTGACTGTGGCAGCAGCCATGCGATGGGGGCGAAGGCGACCGCGCCAAGTGGACCGTGCAACGCCGTCGGAGATGACCCCAGATAGGGATTCGTGAAGAGCTGCGCCGAGAAGAGCCGACGGGCTTCGATGAGGAACCAGAACTCGTCCGTGAGCTTGCGCAGCGGCGCCTCCGTGTGGAGGAACAGCACCCTCCCCGCGAGTCCGAGTGCACCGATGATCGCGAGGTGCAGGTGGAATCGGCTCGGGTGCACGCGAAGATGCCTCGCCACCCGCGGAGGCTAACGCGAGGTGGTTCGAGCCCTCGACGTCGTGTCGTCCGCTTTCGATGGTCGGGCGTGCGTCGTGGTTGTCGTCACTCCACTGCAGGCCACGTGCTCTAAGAGCCCGAGATCAGCCGCGAGTGCGACTCCGTGTGGGGGCGCCGCGTCGACGACGGCCCTGGCCTCCGCCGTTCGAGTGGTTGCGCGCGGGCGCCGCGGTCCCGGTGCGCTGGCGGGCCGAGGGCGCCGGCACGTCGCCGACGGTCTCGGGGGAAAGTGCGAGCGAGGCGCGGAGCTTCTCGGCCGCGCCGTGCTGCTCGCGGGTCACGAGCGCAATCGAGACGCCCGCAGCGCCGGCCCGCGCGGTACGGCCGGCGCGGTGCACGTAGTCCTTGGGGTCCTCGGAGAGGTCGAAGTGGACGACGCACGCCACGTCGTCGACGTGGATGCCGCGAGCGGCGACGTCGGTCGCCACGAGTGCCTCGACCGATCCCTTGCTGAACGAGTGCAGCGCGCGATCGCGTTGGGCCTGGCTTCGATCGCCATGGATCGCAGCGGCGACAACGCCCAGCTTCCCGAGCTGGCGCACCAGGCGGTCCGCACCGTGACGTGTGCGCACGAAGACGATCGACGTGCCGGTGTCGGCGATGATCTTGGCGCAGGTCGCCACGCGCTCGTCGTGCGCCACGTAGTGGAAGCGGTGCGTCATGAGTGAGACGTCCACGTCGCTGTCGACCTCGTGCCGGACCGGGTCTCGCTGGTATCGACGCACGAGGACGTCGACGTCCCCGTCGAGCGTGGCCGAGAAAAGCAGCGTCTGTCGGTTCGTGCGCGTTGCGTCGAGGACGCGGCGCACCGCCGGCAGGAAGCCCATGTCAGCCATGCGGTCTGCTTCGTCGACGACCACGAACGAGACCTCATCGAGGATCGCGTGGCCACCGGCCATCAGGTCCTCGAGGCGGCCAGGGCACGCCACGGCGATGTCGACGCCGCCGCGAAGCGCGTTGAGCTGGGGTCCGTAGCCGACGCCACCGTAGAACGCGTGCACGCGAAGTCCACGGGCGGCCGCAAGAGGCTTGAGCTCCGCGGCGATCTGTGCTGCCAGCTCCCTCGTCGGCGCCAACACGAGGCCAGTGGGGCGCTTGGCGCGACCTTTCTGGAGCAGCGCCGCCATCGGCAGCGCGAACGCGAGCGTCTTGCCCGAGCCCGTCGGTGCCTTGCCAGAGACGTCACGTCCGGCGAGCGCGTCGGGGATGCACATTGCCTGGATCGGCAGCGTCTCGGTGAGGCCTCGGCGTTGGAGGATCCGGGCGAACTCGGCGGGCAGCCCGAGCGAATCAAATCGGGGTGCGTGGAGGAGCACTGCGGCTGGGGACGATGACAACTTTGGTTCCATTCTTCGGGTAGCTACTTGCAACCCGGGAACGAAACTCCGGCCACCAGCAACTCGTGCGGGCACTTTGCCACAGCACGTCAGAGTTCAGTGTAGCGCAGAGGGCTCACGATCAAGCGACGGTGCGCTGGCGACGGTGCGCTGGCGACACAGCGTCGGGCGCCCGCCTACGACGTCGCGGATGCGACCTGGGGCCAGTAGGGCAGTGCGGGCGCGACGTCCCGAGGCCTCGGTGCAAGGTCCTGTCGGGTCGCCGCGGCGACGCCGCAGGCCCCCGCGAAGACGAGCATGCCGATGCAGGCAGTCGCGATCTGGATACGGACCAACGGCGTTGCCCAGCCGAACTTCAAGAACCGATAGACAACCTCGCCCGCCACGAGGAGCGCGACGCTCGACACGGTCAGTGCGACGCCGCCGGCGGCCGCGAAGCTCGCGGGAGTCGCGAGCGATCGTGGGAGTGGTCCCCGGCGCGCTGCGTTGACCACGATGAGGGCCGCGGCCGCGATCGCGAGCCACGTCAGGAGTTGCGGCCCGTAGGCACTGAGCAGCGCTGCCTGGGACGAACTGGACAGGTGCCATGCGGCAAAGCTGCCGAAGCCAAGGGCCTCGCCGCCAGCCGAGCACAGCAACGCGAAAGTGATGACGAGCAGGGCTCGCTGCCAGGCGGCCCTCTCGGCTGGCATCGCGGTGCGGTCGCGCGCTGGGCGCCGCTCGGTCCAGCTCCCCTGGATGGCGAGCACGCCCACGGCAAGTGCGAGCCACCCGAGCGTGCCGAACAGGAACTCGGCCTTGTACAGCGACGGCGGAGAAACGGCGACGGCGAGTGTGCGGATCGAGCAGCCCACCGACGCGCACTCGAGTGTCGCCCCGAACGCGCACATCGAGACCCCGACGCGGACCAGCGGTGCGCTGTCGCGGGCGACCGCGCTGCGCAGCACAAACAGCAACGCGACGGCGAAGAAGACCCACGCGAAGAGCTCTGCACGCAGCGAGTTGCCTGCAGTGAGGAAGCCCGGGTCCGTGGGATTCCCGCCAAACTGCAGCACGACGCTCGGCACGAGGCTCAGTGCGAGCCCGAGAAACCCCAGCGTCGCCATCGACAGGGCTGGTCGCGCGCTGGCGGCGGACCACCACGCCGACGGTGCACGGAGGGGCTTCGCACTACCAGGTGTCGGCTCAACCATCGCTCACAATTAGCACAAAGTTTTCCCGCCAGGGTTAGCCAGTGTGTACTTGCGAGCAGCGTGGGCCTCTCCGCGCGATCGAGGTGCCCGCCGATGGTCTCCTGAACGAACCACGTCGCGGCTAGGACGTCATCCCGCCGAGTCCGACGAGGCCCCTCGCAAGTTCGATCTCGCCCATGTGGCGAAGACCGTGCTGGTACAGCCAGCACTCGAAGCCGTCGAGCGCGGTCACGCCGTCAGGGCCCGCGCACCTCGCGCTGAACGTCGAGGCGATGACGTCGGGGAACGGGCGGGGTATCACGACGCGCCGGAGCGCCTCTGGCTCGATCGATGCCAGGTGCTGCTCGGTCCGCTCGAAGACCGCGCGCTGGTAGGCCTTGAACGCGTCGTAGTCACCGATGCGCTGCTGTTCCATCTCGTCGACCGTTCGCTCCTTGCCGTGGTCGTCGATCGCCATCTCGACGGTCGCCCGCCACGACTCGTCCCAGACGGGCGGGATGCTGGTCAGCACGAAGAACGACGCGTCGTGCATGTTGGTGTAGTGGAAGAGCGAGAAGGCGATCGGCAGCACCCCAGGTCGCTCGAAGTGGTTCACGTGCTCGAGCTCCATCGAGTCGACGGCCTGGTAGTACAGCGAGTGCATCGCGGCCATGCGGCGGCGCAGGGAGTCCACGAGCAGGTCCGCGTCGTCGAGTCGCGCGCTTGCCATCACAGCACCGCCTCAGCGACTCGCCCGAGCGCGTCGAGGTGATCCTCCACGGTCTTGAGGCCTGCTCCCATCGTGTTGATCGCGACGTGCGTCGCGCCAACCGTCCGCCACTTGTCGAACTGAACGCCGACGTTGTCCACGTCACCACGCCAGTCCACCCGACCTTGCATGCCGATCGAGGCGGGGTCCCGATTCGCCTCGCGCGCCCCGGCCCGGACGAGTCCGAGCGCGAGGTCCAGCTTCGGTCCTGGCTGCATGAGTGGGAACCACCCGTCGCCGAGGCGCCCGATGCGCCGGTACGCCGGCTCGGAGGTCGCGCCGAACCAGATGGGGATCGGCTGCTGCAGCGGCATGGGGGAGAGCCCCGCCCCGGTGACCGTGTCGAACTCGCCGGCGTGGGTCACTGAGCGCGTGGACCACAGGCGGCGCAGGAGGTCGACCTGCTCTTCGATGCGTCGCCCCCTCGTCGAGAAGTCCTGGCCAAGGGCCTCGTACTCGACGTGGTTCCAGCCGATCCCTATGCCGAGCCGGAACGTCCCGTTGGTGAGCAGGTCGACCTCGGCGGCCTGCTTCGCGACGAGCGCGGTCTGGCGCTGGGGCAGGATGACGATGCCAGAGACGCACGCGAGCGACGTGCAGCCGGCGATGAAGCCGAAGAGCACGAACGGCTCGTGGAAGTTGGTGTCGATGTCATAGGGGCCGTCCCAGCCCTTGTGCACGGCAGGATCGGCGCCCACCACGTGGTCGTAGGCAAGGACATGGTCGTAGCCGAGCGTCTCGACCTCGTGCGCGTAGGTGCGCAGTGACGCCGCCGTGGCGCCGATCTCGGTTTGGGGAAGCACGACTCCGACCTGCACGACACCCCCTCTGCGTGCCCGCCGGCGACGGGGACGGACACCGACAGTATCGACCTTGCGGACCGCACGTACTCGACTCGAGCAGCGGCGATCGGTCGGACTGGTGCCACAATCTCGGGGCGGTGCAGGGCCAGTGGCGCCGGGCACCGGTGAGGAGGCCTTGTGACGAGTGCCCACGACTTCGACGGCGTCATCGGCCGGACCGTGGCCGAGTCCACGCCTTCCTGGCCGACGCCCAAGCGCCCGCGAGCAGGGGCGCCCAACGTCGTCGTCGTGCTCATCGACGACCTCGGGTTCTCGCACTTCGGCTGCTACGGCTCCACGCTCGCGACGCCCACCATCGACAGGCTCGCGGCAAATGGCCTGCGGTACACGAACTTCCACGTGACCCCGCTGTGCTCGCCGACCCGTGCGGCGCTCCTCACGGGACGCAACCACCACGAGGTCGGCATGCGCTCCGTGTCGAACTTCAACACGGGCTTCCCCAACATGCGCGGCGAGGTCTCGACCAGCGCCGCCACGATGGCCGAGGTGCTCTCCGCCGAGGGCTACGCGACGTTCGCCGTTGGCAAGTGGCACCTGTGCGCGATGGAGAACGCCTCGGCCGCCGGCCCCTTCGACCAGTGGCCGTGCCAGCGCGGCTTCGACCGCTACTACGGCTTCCTCGACGGGGAGACCGACCAGTTCTCCCCGGACCTGGTCGCCGACAACCACCGCGTCGAGCCGCCCCGGCGAGCTGAGGACGGCTACCACCTGAGCGAGGACCTGGTCGACAGGGCCGTCGCGATGGTCCGCGACACCACGTCGATCCGTCCCGACCGGCCGTTCTTCTTGTACTTCGCGTTCGGCGCCACCCATGCGCCCCATCAGGCGCCCACGTCCTACGTCGAGAAGTACCGCGGCGCCTTCGACGACGGCTGGGACGTCGCGCGCGACGCGTGGTTCGCGCGCCAGCAGGAGCTCGGTGTGATCCCCGAGGGCACCGCGCTCGCGCCACGCAATCCCGGCGTCGAGCCCTGGGACTCGCTCCCCGAGAACCATCGGCTGCTCGCCGCACGGCTCCAGGAGGCGTACGCGGGTTTCCTCGAGCACACCGACTTCCAGATCGGGCGGCTGGTCGATGAGCTCGCGGCCATTGACCAGCTCGACAACACCGTGCTCATGGTCCTCTCGGACAACGGCGCGAGCCAGGAGGGCGGGCCGTTCGGCGTGCTGCACGAGATGAAGTTCTTCAACTTCATCCTCGAGACGCCCGACGATGCCGTGGCGCGCCTCGACGACATCGGCGGTCCGAGGAGCCACACGAACTACCCGTGGGGCTGGGCGCAGGCCGGCAACACCCCGTTCAAGTGGTACAAGCAGAACACGCACGAAGGCGGCGTCCACGTCCCGCTCGTCGTGCACTGGCCGACGGGCATCGCGGCGGCCGCTCGAGGCACGCTGCGCGACCAGTTCCACCACGTGAACGACCTCGCGCCGACCGTCTACGAGCTTCTCGGCGTGACCGCCCCTGCGGAGTTCCGCGGCGTCCCCCAGATGCCCGTCACCGGCACGTCGATGCGCTACACGCTCGACGACCCCGCGGCGCCGTCGCGAAAGTCCGTCCAGTACTTCGAGATGATGGGCCACCGCGCCCTGTACCTCGACGGCTGGAAGGCCGTGACGCGCCACACGCCAGGTGTCGCCTTCGACGACGACACCTGGGAGCTGTACCACGTCGCCATCGACCGCTCGGAGTGCCACGACCTCGCGGGCGACGAGCCCGAGCGGCTCGCCGCCATGGTCGAGCGCTGGTGGGCCGAGGCCGAGGACCACGGCGTCCTGCCGCTCGATGACCGGACGATCGAGCTGTTCGCGGCGCGCTTCGCCGACGGGACCGTGCACCGAGCGGATCGCCACTACACGTACTGGCCGCCGGTCTCGCCGCTCCCCGCCCAGGCGGGTCCGTCCATCGGCGGGCGCAGCTGGGACCTCGACGCGTCCGTCGATCGCCCGGCGGGCGCACAGGGCGTGCTGTTCGCCACCGGCACGGAGAACTCCGGCGTCAGCCTCTTCGTGCTCGATGACCGGCTGGTGTTCGACTACAACTTCTTCGGCGAGCATCACGTCGCGGTCTCTGACGTGCCCGTCCCCGTCGGGCAGGGCGTCCTCGGGGTGCGATTCCGGCGCACGGGCACCGGCGGCACCGCGTCGGTCGTGATCGACGGCGCGCCGCGCGGCACCGTGGAGATCCCGACCGTCATGCGCGTGATCTCGAGCGTTGGCGCGTCGATCGGGTTCGACCACGGCTCGGCAGTGAGCGAGCGCTACGAGGCGCCGTTCGCCTTCGAGGGCGTCCTGGAACGACTCGACATCCAGCTCGTCACGCCTCGGCCCGACGACGCGGCAGCCTCCGAGGCGCTGTCGATCATGTCGCGCCAGTAGCAAGTCGCGAGCATCGAGCCCTCGGCCACCTAACCTGCCCTTCCGTGTTGTCTCGTCACCTGCTCGGTCGTCGCGCCGCGAGCTGCTCGGCCTTCGTCGCCGGCGCGGCGCTGCTCGTCGCCTGCGGGTCCCCGATGTCCTCTTCCAGCCCGACGACCACGACGACGCAGCCCGTCGTGCTGTGCCCGCTCACCGGGACGCCTGCGCCAGGCGGCGCCATCCCCGAGCGGCCCGCCCTCGTGATGAAGGTGGACAACTACGGACTCGGACCAGCCCCGAACGGTGCGCGTCCCCAGAGCGGGCTGGACGCAGCCGACGTGATCTTCGAAGAGCAGGTCGAGGGCTCGATCACGAGGTATGCCGCGGTGTTCCAGTGTCGCCAGGCGCCCGGCCTCGTGGGCCCGATCCGCTCGGCCCGCGTGATCGACATCGGGATCCTCTCGGAGCTCGACTCGCCCTTGCTCGTGCACGTCGGCGGGATCGTCCCGGTCATCAACCGCATTGACGCCTCGACGATCAGGAACGTCGACCTCGGCTCCTTCGCCAATCTCGACGTGTACCCGCCGGGACGCAACGCGCCCTACGACACCTATACCCACACGTCGTGGGTCTGGGCCCAGTACAAGTCGCGCAACACGCCGCCGGCGCCGATCTTCACGTACTCGAAGTTCCCCCATGGCGGCCGCCCGGCCACCCAGATCCACCTCGACTGGTCGTACACCTCTGACATCTACTGGCGCTGGTCCAAGCAGAGCGGAGCCTGGAAGCGGTACTACAACGTCGCGAGCGCAGGCACGCCGGTCATCGAGCCCGACGTGCTCGCGAACGGCGTGCAGAACCAGGTCCAGAACGTCGTGGTCCAGGTCGTCCACATCACCTACGGGCCGTGGCTCGAGAACTTCCAGGGCGGCCTGGAAGTGCGGGCCAAGATCGCCGACAACTCCGGGCGGGCCTACATCTTCCGCAACGGCCGGATGATCGCCGGCAGGTGGACGCACAGGTCGCTCACGAGCCGGACGATCTTCACCGACGCCGCGGGGAAGGTCATCACGCTCGAACCCGGTCGGACCTGGGTCGAGATCTTCCCTGACATCGACCCCGTCTCGGTCACGTTCCCAGCGCCACGTCGGCGTTGACCTCCCCCATCTGCGCGGGGCGAATCGGACCGGTACGCTCGCGAGGACGCAGAGCTCAGGGGGCAGCGTGGACGAGCAAGCGGACCACGAGCACCCAGAGACCGCCGACGAGGGCAGCGCCTGGGTGCCCGACGTCGCGCCCCACGATCCGGCGCTCGCCGGAACCGCGACGGCCCACGCGGGGCTGAGCCCCGCGCCCAGGTCCGTCTCGATGCAGGTCGTCATCGGCATCGGCCTCTTGGTCCTGGCGGCCCTCCAGGGAGTCGGATCGTTCCTCGCGTGGTTCACCTTCTCGATACAGGGCCAGTCGGTGTCTCTGAAGGGCATCGAGAGAGGTTTCGGGTTCGGGTGGATGACGCTCGTGCTCGCCATCATCATTGTGGTCGTCATCGTCACCGATCTCGTGCAGCCGTCCGTCGCACTCAAGGCCGTGACCGCGGCATTGTTCGCGGCGTCAGGCGTCGTCGCCACGTACGAGGTGCTGCAGTTCTGCGCGTTTCCGTATCCCGGCCAGGCACCGGGCTCCGTTACGTGGGGGTCGGGCCTCGTCATGGCAGTCGCGGTCCTGGGGCTCGGGCTCGGGTCGCTGTCCGCGAAGCTCGCTCGGCCGTCGCAGCACACTGCTGCCTGACCACAGCCTGCCGCGGTCAGCCCGCAACGCGATCGGTGGGCCACGCTTGGGAGCTCGTCGCGAAGGCGCGGTCCGGGGTGACAGCCGCCAGGGAACACGACCTGAGCCCTTGGCCGAGCTGCCTGGCAGGAAGGCGACACTGATCGCTGGCGGACCGCGGCCTCGTCGCTACGCCGAGCGTCGCCTGGCCGCGCCGATGCCGCGCGAGACGGCCTGGCGCGCGCACAGGAGGGCGACTGCCATCACCACTGCCGCGGCGACGTCGATCGCCCCGACGTGGAAGAGGTTCGACGGGATGGAGCGCGGACGTGGCGTGCCGTCCGACAGCCACGCGATCGCACCGAGCAGGAAGGCCGTCATCGCGACCGAGGCGAGCTGGCCAACGCGGAGCTCGTAGCGCGACAGCCGTGCCGAGAGCTCGACGCGACGCAGCGTCGTCACCGAGCCGCAGGCCAGGGCCGCCATCGCGATCGGGCTCACCACCATCCAGGCGATCTCCGCCGCGGGGAACGACTGCAGGGCACCCGGATGAGCCCAGTACGACGTGATCGCGATGGTCGCGGCCCAGAGAAACGCCGCCACCCCGCCGGGCACGAGACCCTGCTGTGCCCAGTGGTGCCCGCCGGTGCCGGGCCAGCCGTTCTCGAATCGGCGCGCACCGACGATCAGGACCACGGTCGCCACCGACGCGAGGGCTGTCGGCACCAGGACGCGCCACCGACCTGCGCCACGGGAGATCTGGACCACGACCGTGGCGACGATCGGCGCGACCGCGCACACGCCGAGCACGGCCAGGGCGAGCACGGCGCCGCTCATGACGACGATGCCGACTGTGGTGCCAGGCGTGCGAGGCGACGTCCATTGCCAGCCCACGACGAGCTGGGACCACACCGCGAGTCCCACGGCCAGGAAGGCGGCGAGCGACGCCGCAAGCCACGCGAGGCTGGAGCGCTCCTGGCTCGCGCCATCGCCGGGCATGCCCGCGAGGCCCGACTCGCTCGCGCGGGCGAGGGTGCCGCTCCACGCGATGTTCATGGCGCGACGCATCGACCGTGGCTGCTCGTCGATCTCGCGCTCGAGCAGCGCGCAGAACTCCTCGCCGTAGTGAGCGCGCCAGGACCTGGGGTACCAGGCGATGAGCCGACGGGCCCGCCGCGCGCTGCTGGCGCCTGTCGCGATCACGTCGGGGCCCACCCCGCGTCGAGTCGGCGGAGCCCCTCGTCGGCGACCAGGCGCTGGGCGTCGAGGTGGATGCGCAGCGCGGCGGCACCCGCCGCGGTGAGACGATAGGGACGTCGTCGGTCGTCGCTCGCCAACGCCTCGATGAAGCCCTGTCCCTCGAGACGCGCGAGCGCCTCGTAGAGCGTGCCGGGTGCCAGTCGCACTCCTGCCAGGGACTCGATGTCCTTGGTCAGCGCATAGCCGTGCTTGGCGCCGCCGGCAAGGCTCGAGAGAATGAGCGTCGCGGGACCGGCATAGCGACCGAAGGAGCCGAGCGGCGCCGCAGCGGGCTCCGAGGTCGTCGAGCGTCGCGCCATGCGGACACCATATATCGCCTCACGATCTATCGGCAACCAATCGAGCGGGCGTGGGCCTTGGCCCCAGCAGCTCCGGCAGCGCGCCCTGGACGAAGCGTCGTGACGAGGGGTCCCGGAGGCGCCACAGACCGGCGTCGACGACGAAGTGTGCCGCGGTCAGCCCGAGGAACACGCCGAACAGCGCCCNNGCGAGTATCGCGAGTCGGACCCAGCGCCGTGGTCCCGCTGCGGGCCCTGACGCGACCAGTCCGATGAGGACGAGGTACTGCAGACCGTGGGCGATCGTCATGCCGCCAACCGCCGCATACGGCGACGTGAAGACGAAGACCGGAGCCGAGAAGCACAGCGCGGAGCCGTAGCCGGCGAGCAAGGTCCACGGACGAAGCGCGCGCTCTCGTCGCGCCACGAGGACACAGCCGGCGGCGACCGATGCGGCGAAGCCGACGGTCGCAAGCAAGAAGGCGCTCCCCGACGACACGGGCGACTGCAGCTGGAGCAGCTGGGGGCGGGCAAGCAGCGCGACGATCCCGAAGCACCCCGCCGAGACGATGCTGCGCCGCTCTGACAGGCGGAGCGCGCCCACGCCGCTCGACGTCGCGGCAAGCGTCGCGACACCGACGTTCTGCTTGGTGAAGTGGAAGAACTGCCATGCGAAGAAGCCCTCCAAGAGCACGTTCAGGGAGGACTCGCTGAGAAGCACCGCGACGACCGCGCCGCCGGCGACGAGGAGGCAGGGAGCCACGAAGAACCGCAGTGGATGTGCCAGTGCGCACGCTCGAACGTCGCGCAGCGCCGGAAGCCAGGCAGTCGAGGCCACGTGCATCGAGGAGCCGGCAAACAGCAGCAGCACGAGAGCGAGCCCGGGGGCTCCGCCTCGACCAGGCTGGAGGAGCACGGCGGCGGCGACCGCGCCGAGCGTGCCGGCGACGCTGGCGGCAAGCCACCAACGCGCAACGCGAACGGGTGCTCGGAGCTGCGCTGCCTCCCTCTCGGGCATCGGTCGGAGTGGACCGGCACCGTGCGGTGCGGCCCGTGCGGTGCGCTCAACCACCACCACAGCCCCCTGTCGCGGCTGCCGCCGCCATCGACTGCTCGATGATCACCACGCCGGTGACGGGCACCGCGAGGGCGGCGAGGACGGCCGCGATCGAGACGAGGCGTCGCGCCCGACGCCAGCGGCGCCGGGGCACAGGAGCATCCATGTAGCTGGAGGAGGTGGTCATGGGGCTAGTATATCGTCTACCGATATACCGTCAAGCGATCTAGTCGCGCAGGCTTCGGCCGGCCCGGGCGTGGGGTTCAGCCACTCGTACGATGGGCGCGTGGGTACCCGTCGCCTGACCGACGAGGAGCTCGACCACTACCGCACGCAGGGCTGGCTGCTCCTCGATGGAATGCTTGAGATGACCCCGCGAGCGCTCCAGGACGAGGTCGCGGCGATCGCGTCATGGGCCGACGGCGGCGAGTGGATCCACCACCGCGAGATGACCGACGCCGGGCCACGGCTCGCGAGGACCGAGAACTTCACGCCGTTCAGCGAACCCCTCTTCGACCTGCTGCGGCGTGGCGCACTGCCCGACGTCGCGGGCCAGCTCCTCGGCGAGCCAGCCTTCCTGTACAAGGAGAAGATCAACTACAAGCTGGTCGGGGGCGCGGGGTTCTCGCCGCACCAGGACAAGCCGGCCTACCCGTTCGTGGAACAGGTCCTGAGCGTGATGGTCGCCGTGGACGACGCGACGATCGAGAACGGCTGCCTGTTCGTCGTGAGCGGTCGGCACCACGAGCTGCTGACCCAGGACGATCGGGGCTGCATCACCGAAGCGGTCACCGCCGCGCTCGACTGGAAGCCGGTCGAGCTTCGCGCGGGCGAGACCCTCTTCTTCCATGCGCTGACGCCGCACCGAAGCGGCCCGAACACCTCGAGCTCGGACCGCCGCGCCCTCTATCCGACGTACAACGGCGTCTCGGAGGGCGATCTTCGCGACGCCTACTACGCCGCGAAGCGGGACGCCTTCGAGGCGACGGATGACGACGCAGCGGACCGCGTCCGGCTCTCGCTGATCGGCGACTTCGAAGGTCGACCCGCGTGAGCGCCGGCGACGCGTGACACTGTCCGTCGAGTCGCTCCTCGACCTCTACGAGCGCCGTGGGGACGAGCACTACGGCGAGGACGTGACACAGCACTCCCATGCCGTGCAGTGCGCCGTCCTCGCGAGCAACGACGGGGCGATCGACGAGCTCGTGGCGGCGGCGCTCCTGCACGACGTCGGCCACCTGCTGGCGGGCGATCGACCCATGGGCTGGCGCGACGGCGTGGACGACGACCGCCACGAAGCCCTTGGTGCCCGGGCCCTCGCGTCCCTGCTCGGAAGTGGCGTCGCCGCGCCCGTCGCGCTGCACGTCACCGCGAAGCGTTGGCGCTGCGCCGTCGATCCGTCATACCTCGCCGCGCTCTCGGACACGTCTCGCGCCACGCTCGTTGCCCAAGGTGGCCCGCTCGACGACGACGAGTGCGAGCGGTTCGCAAAGCATCCCGCGTTCCGCGATGCCGTCCGGCTGCGCGGATGGGACGACGCGGCCAAGGACCCAGCAGCTCCAGCGCCCTCGTTGCGGAACTACGAGCCGCTGCTCGTCGACCTTGCCAGCCGCGCCACGCGTGCCGAGGCACGGTGAGCGACGCGGTGGCCGGCGGCGTAGAGCACACGACGTCGCGTCGGATGTGGCGCCTGATCGAGCCCATCCACGCGCTGACCTACTTCGCCCCCGAGTCGATTGATGCGTTGAAGGCGACGGGGCTGCGGGGCTACTGGATGTCGTACTTCGCAGGTCGCGCCTCGCCGATGGGCGCGGTCGGCGCACCGATCGTCGAGTCGACCTTCTACAACTTCGCCCCCTGGCTCGTGCGGCGCGCGCTGCCGGATGCGTGGTCCTTCGCCACCCCGAGCGCGGTCCTCGACGCGAGATGGGCAGGCGTGGCCAACGCGCTCGCCCCCCTCGCGGCGGACCTGCCAGCGACAACGATCGGCGGCGCAACGGCGCTGCTGCACGACGCGGTCGAGGATCTCAACTGCGACGGACGCACGCTCGCCGCCGCCAATGCCTCGCTCGAGCTGCCAGATGACGAACTCGCCGCCTTCTGGCAGCTTGTGACCACGCTTCGCGAACATCGTGGCGACGGCCACGTCGCCGCGCTCGTCTGCGCCGGGCTCTCTGGGCTCGAGGCCCACGTCACCCTGGTCGGCGCCGGCGTCGTCTTCCGTCCAGTGCTCCAAGACGCGAGAGGATTCACCGACGAGGAGTGGCAGCGCGCCCACGATGCCCTCGAGGCCCGAGGACTCATCCGCGCCGCCATCTCGCTCGCCGACGGCGGTCGCGAGCTGCGCCGCGAGGTCGAGCTGACGACGGACCGGGTGGCCCTCGCGCCCTGGGCACGCCTCGGGGCAGCGCGATGTGAGGCGCTCTGCGAGCTCGTCGCGCCACTCGGGGCAGCGATCGCGCACCTCGGGGCGATCCCCGCTCTCAACCCAATGGGGCTGCCGAGCGACTGAACCAGGCATCGTGGGCCGCTCGCCCGTCGACCTGCACAATGGACCCATGGTCGTGGTCTTCGCGGTTGCCGCCGCGCTCGTCAACGCCGTGACCAGCTTCCTGCAGCGCCTGGGCGTCGAGGGTGCACCAAGGACCGAGACGCTGTCCAGAGGCGTGGTCGCGCACGCGATCCGAAGGCCGATCTGGCTGCTCGGCTTCGTGTGCATGCTGGGTGGGTTCGTCTTCCAGGCGCTCGCGCTGCACTCGGGCGCACTCGCTGTCGTCCAGCCGCTCATCACGACCGAGCTGCTCTTCGTCGTGATCATCCTGTGGGCGTGGTTCGGCATCGCCGTGCGACCGCGGGACTGGCTCTTCGCCTCGCTCACGATCGCGGGCCTCGCGACGTTCCTCGTCGTCGTCGCGCCAACCAACTCGGGCCACCAGCCAGCGGGCGCGACGTGGGCACTCGCCATCGTCGCAACCGCCGGGGCGATGGTCAGCCTCGCGGCGCTGTCGAGGACCGGCCCGCCGTGGTGGCGAGCCCTCATCCTGGGTGCCTCGGCAAGCGTCGGCTTCGCTTTGACCGCCGCGCTCACGAAGGCCTTCTCGGACGCCTTCTCGATTGGGATCAGCGAGGTCGTCACGTCGTGGCAGACCTACGCGCTGTGCGTCGTCGGACTCTCGTCCTTCGTGCTCATGCAGCACGCGTTCCACGCTGGGCCGTTCGCCGCCTCGCAGTCGACCCTCATCTTGATCAACCCCTTTGTCTCGGTCGGGCTCGGCGCGTGGCTCTACGGCGAGTCATTCCCGCGTGGCCTCGTCGTCGTCATCGTGGGCGTGCTCGCGGTCGTCGTGTTCGCGGTCGGCGCGGTCGGGCTGTGCCTGTCGCCGCTCGTCGCGGGCGTGCACGCGAGCGACGCCGTCCAGCTCCTCGCGGGCCGTGGACGGCTCGCGAGGCATCGAGCGGAGCGCGGCGCCAATCGCTGAGGGTGCCTGGGAGAGCCCAAGCCTTGACGCTCAGTGCACGCACGATGCCCGCAGCCACGTCGGGGCCGCCGATGCGTCGCGGGCGCAGCCTGAGCACGCGAGCCGGCGAGGGTCCGCGCAGTCGACGGTCAGCTGGAACCGAGCGGCCATCCGGCGGGGCTCTGCGCCTCGAGGTTCGCGCAACCGCTCCGTGTCAGCACCGCGCGGGATTCGCGCGCGCGGAGTTGGCCGCGACCTCGAGGCACGACTCGTTGACGACCTCGAAGTCGCGCCCGATGATCCGGTCGAGCTGATGCAGCGTGTCGTTGTTCCACGCGGCGCTCGGGACGCCCGAGAGGTACCAGGCCGAGCCGTTGTCGGCGATGATCATGCCGTAGGTCTTGAGCGCCTGGAGGATGATCCGGTCGACCCGCGGGTACCCCGAGATGTTCACGGATGCCTTGAGGCGCAACCGCAGTCCCATCGGCGGGAGCGACGCGTCGTGGACACCTGCCTCGTGGCGCGCGGGCCACAGGTACGCGGTGTTCGTCGCGGGCACCGTGACGCGAATGGCGTGGTCGATGACTCCTGCTGCGATCTCCTCGGGTCGGACGAGCCCCGGCAGGATCGCGAGCCCAGCCGCGTCCGCCGACGTCCAGCCCGCGGGCCGCAGCGCGTTCGATGCCAGGTGGAACACAGCCCCAGAGCCTGCCGTCCAGTTGGCGGAGTGCGCGACGGGCCTCACGTCGTAGAGCTCGTAGTCCGTGCACGTCACGCGATCGACGACGAGCACGTGGCGGTCCCCTGTCGAGCGGGCACCGCCCTCGATCAGCGGGTGCCTGGGCACGGGGTAGCCCACACGGTCCGACTCGGATGCGTAGAGGAACGAGACGTGGACCCGCGGCTGAGCATGGCCGACCACGTTGTACGGGATGCCGATCGGCTCGCCGGCCCACAGCCCCGAGCCGAAGTCGGGGTGCAGCGGCGAGCTCGCGCCGATCGCGGCGATCATCGCCGCGGAGTTCTTCGCGACCGGCAGGGACGCGACCGGCGTCCGCCACACGCTGTCGGCGGGTGCGACCGAGCACTTCGGCGCTCCGGCGAGCGCCGACGGGCTCGTCTTGCGGGACGTCGCCGACGCGTTCGCGGCGCCG
>PLCI01000089.1:0-22004 GCA_003135595.1 Acidimicrobiaceae bacterium
TTCGAGGAGTGGGACGCGGTCATTCGCGTGCATCTCCGGGGAACGTTCGGCCCATCCCACTTCGCTGCGGAGTACTGGCGCGAGCGGTCCAAGCGTGGTGAGGACGTGGACGCGCGAATCATCAACACGTCATCGCCCTCGGGGATCTTCGGCAACATCGGCCAGGCAAACTACGGCGCTGCGAAGGCCGGCATCGCGTCGTTCACGATCATCGCCGCGATGGAGCTGGCCCGCTACGGCGTCACCGTGAATGCCATCTCCCCGGCCGCGGCGACTCGAATGACGATTCCGCTGCGAACCAGCCGCGGCGTGCCTGGGCCCGTGGCAGGCGAGTTCGACGCAAGCGCTCCCGACAACATCTCGCCGATCGTCGTCTGGCTCGGCAGCGCCGAGTCGAGGGCCGTGTCGGGACGCGTGTTCAACGTGCGGGGCGGCCGCATCAGCGTCGCCGAGGGCTGGCGAGCCGGGCCTACAGCGTCGAGGGAGTCGAGGTGGGACCCCGCCGAGCTCGGTGAGGTCATTCCCGCACTCGTCGAGGAGGCGTTGGCCAACGCCAACATGGCAGGCGTCGTGAGCACGCCCGATGAGGGCTGACCGTGCCGCGTCGGCCGGGAAGGTGGACTCTCGATTGACCAATGACCCGAGCGAAGCGCGTGCGTCCGACGTCAGCGTTCAGCAACACGTGCGTACCGACGTGACCCGTCGGGAGACCGGAGCGACGGGGCTCGACGATCCCATCGATGAGCTGCGGGAGTGGCTCGAGGCCAACTGGGACCCCGAGCTCACGGTCGCAAAGTGGTGGGAGCGCCTAGGTCTGGCCGGCTGGTCCGCGCCGCTGCTGGCCGCTGACAGCTACGGACGCGGTCTGAGCCGGAGTGACGCACTTCGCGCACAGGCGCTGATCGCGGCGCATGGTGCGCTGGGCGCTCCCCAGGGCCTCGGTCTCGCACTCGCAGCGCCGACCATCGTGGCGCACGGCACGCGCACACAGGTCGAGGAGTACGTTCGCGACATCGTCACCGGCAAGAAGGGCTGGTGCCAGCTCTTCAGCGAGCCCGGCGCCGGGTCCGACCTCGCAAGCCTCTCGACCCGGGCGACACGCGATGGCGACGTCTGGATCGTCAATGGCCAAAAGGTGTGGACCTCGTCCGGTCACCTCGCGGACCTGGGCATGCTGCTCGCGCGCACCAACCCCAGCGTGCCGAAGCATCAGGGGATCACGTGGTTGGTGCTCGACATGCACCAGCCGGGCGTCGAGGTCCGACCCCTGCGCGAGATGACCGGCAGCACGATGTTCAGCGAGGTCTTCTTCACCGATGCCGAGGTTCGTGACGCTGCTCGAATTGGCGACGTCGACAACGGCTGGCGTGTGGCGAACACGACGCTGCAGATCGAACGGTCCGGGATGGGCGCCGGCGGCGACGTCCCTGCTCGCGGTGCGGTGATCGCTCGAGCCGGGACGATCGCGGGTGATCTCGACAGGCGTGCCGGCGACTTCGTCGTCCGTGCGGACCGGACCTCACGCCGGTCCACGTCGTCGATGGGGCCTCGTTCCCCCGCCAGCATGTACATCGAGCTCGCACGAACCTTCGGCAAGAACAAGGATCCACTCATTCGCCAGGAGCTGGTTCGCCTCCACACCCTCCGCGAGATCATCCGGCTGAACACGGAACGGCACAAGGCGGCGCGCGCGGCCGGCAGTGACATCGCCGGCATCGCGAACTTCTCGAAGCTCGCGATGGGCGACATCGTGCGCCTCCAGCGCGATCTCGGTCTGCGGATCCTCGGCGCACGCGGCATGCTGCACGCGTTCGATGACGACGGACGTGCGGTCGTCGCAGCACAGCGGGGGGACTCCTCTGCGACACTCGTCACCAGTCAGGCATTGGCCGCACAGGCCCTGCCCATCTTCGGTGGCACGGATCAGATCCAGCGGAACATCATCGGCGAGCGAACGCTCGGACTTCCAAAGGAGCCTGGTGACATGGCGCACGTGCCGTTCTCCGAGCTTCCGAGGAACCGCTGACCACAGGCGCACGATCGAGCATCGAACGCGACGCGCACACTTCGGGCGGTCACCGGTCTCGCGGGTTCACATGCGACGAGTGCTCCCAGTTGCCTGCTCGTCGCGAAGCGCAACGAGGTCTTGGGATGCAATGCGTTGGAGTGAACAAACCTCCGCAGCGCTCCTTCGGTGGTGATGCTGATTCAGTTGACCGTCATACCTAGGTGTGTTGGACTCGTGCAGCCGGTGGTGACTCGCATCAGCGGGGTGTGCGTACCACGGGCGACTCGGCCTTCGATTTGTCGGACCCGAGAGAAAGGGGCATTCCAGATGAATCTAAAGAAGCGACTTGCAATCGCTGCGTCCGCGGGGCTCTTGCTTAGCGGGGCTGCGGCTGGGACTGTGGCTGCGGTGACGTCGGGTCACTACAACACACCGACGACTTACACGATGATCTTCGGCAGCTCGGGGAACATCTTCGCTCCAGCAGCGGGTGGAGTCGGCACGGTGGGATCAATCCTCCCGGGTCAGTGCGAGCTCTACGGCGTTGGCGACTACATCCCGTCGACCCCGTGCCCGGCACTGCTGTCCAAGCCGTATGAGCTGACCGAGACGCCCATCGCGTCGTCCAGCGGCGTCCTCACGTACCTCACGGTCACGACGACGAATGCGGCTCCAGCTGGTGGCGGGAACCAGATCAACTTCTCGGTCCGGCTGTGCGAAGCCGGCGCGAACTTCTGCAACGTGCCGCCCGGTGGCATCACGACTCTGCGCTGCACACCAGCACCCGGCTCCAAGACCTGTAGCGCGATCGGCAAGGTCGTGTTCAACCAGTGGCAGCCGCATCTGTTCAAGAGCGACCCTGCAATCCACGACGAGGGGCTGATTGACCTTGTCGCTTCGAGGGGCTGTGGCACGTCGTGCCCGAATGGCACGTACGACCCCGGGCACGTGTCGTGGAGCGTCGCGTACATCAAGTAGGCATCCGGATGCCTCGTACGACGAGCATGGCGACACCCACGAGCGATGCCGCCGGAGTCGACGTGCGTGGATGAAGCGTGAAAGTCGGTGCCCGGTTCGGCGAGGAGACTCGTCGACCGGGCACCGCCGCGCCTGGCGTCGATGATGGGGTCAAAGACCGCGCTTCGCTGATCCTCAGCGATGCTGAAGCAGGAAGTTGGCCTCGGCAGTCGGTGGGCACGTGGCAACTCCCGCGTCGTCACAGGCCCGCGATGACGACGTCGAGCACCTTGTTGACGACCCTCGTGCGCTCCTCGTCAGACAGCGCTGCGAGCAGCTCGTCCACCGACAGCGTCGCCACGCCGTGGACGGCCGCCCACGCCGCGTATTCCGCATCGACTCGTCGTTCGGCACTCAGTGCGCCGACGTTGACGAGCTCGTCCAGGAGCCTCTTGAGGATCGAGAAGGGATTCCCGTCATCGATGAGTGCCGCAGGCTCCGTCGGATGGCGGGATCCGAACGCGGTCCGGAACCAGCCCGGCTCCGAGACCGCGAACTCGATGTAGGCGCTCCCGGCTGCTTTGAGCCGGCTCCATGAGCGCTTCGCTGCATCCGCCTCGTCGGGCACCTCCAAGAGCCGAACCTGCATCAACTGAGCCAGGCGTTCCAGGCAGCGAGCCGCAACCGCCTGCAGCAGCTGATCGCGGTCCGCGAAGTGGCGATAGGCGGCATTGGGACTCACGCCGACCGCCCTCGTGGCCGCCCGAAGGACCACCGCGTCGGGACCGTGCTCCCGAGCGGTCTGGAAGCTCGCCTCCACGAGGGCCTCGCTGAGGTTGCCGTGGTGATAGGGCATGTGGACATCGTACACATCGAGCCTCCTCCGAATGTATGTTGACAGCGTGCACATTGCTCGTTAGGATGTGGACATCGTACACATTCGGTCGCAGAGCGCCCCGTCCACCTCGGCACCCCGCCGCGCAGCCGTGCTCGCGACCGTCTGCCTTGCAGTCTTCGCGATCAACCTCGACACCACGATCGTCAACGTCGCCCTGCCCTCGCTGACCCGGCAGCTCGGGGCAGGCACCAGCACACTGCAATGGATCGTCGACGGCTACAGCTTGGCGTTCGCGGCCCTGGTCCTCACGGGTGGGTCGATCGGGGACCGCTTTGGGCGGCGACCGGTGCTTCTTGCAGGATTGATCGGGTTCGCCTTTGCCTCCACCCTCGGTGGTGTCATCCACAGCTCGGCTGGCCTCGTGGCCATCCGCTTCGTGATGGGCACCTTCGCAGCCCTGATCTACCCGACCACCCTGTCCATCATCACGAACGTCTATCCGGACCGCACGGAGCGGGCCAAGGCGATCGGGGTGTGGGGGGCGGTCACAGGGCTTGGCGTCGCCGTTGGACCTCTCACGGGCGGGTTGCTGCTCGCACACTTCTGGTACGGCTCGATCTTCCTGGCACTCGTGCCGGCCGCGCTGGTCGCCGCGGTGGCCACTGCCGTGGTCGTGCCGGAGTCTCGCGAGCCTGGCGCGGCCCGACTCGATCCGCCCGGGCTCCTTGCGTCCTCGGCCGCGATCGCGCTGCTCGTCTATACCATCATCGAGGCCCCAGGCCGTGGCTGGGGGTCCCTGGACTCGATCCTCGGCTTCGCGGGCACCGCGATCCTTGGCGCGATCTTCGTCCTCCTCGAGCGCCGGACGCTGAAGCCGATGCTCGACGTGTCGCTGTTCCGATTCCCGGCGTTCTCCGCGGCAAGCGGCGCGGTCACCGTTGCGTTCTTCGCGCTCTTCGGATTCATCTTCCTGATCACGCAGTACTTCCAGTTCATTCGCCACTACGGCGCGCTGTCGACGGGCGTGCGCATACTGCCCGTGGCCATCAGCATCGCGGTCGGCTCGGTCCTGGGCGCGGCCCTTGCACGCCGTCTCGGCACTCGGGTGCTCGTCGTCTCGGGCCTCGTGCTCCTCGGGCTTGCGTTCGCCTGGATCGCCGTCTCCACGACGTTTGAGCCGTATCTGCAGATCGCTGCCCAGATGCTCATCATGGGTTTCGGACTCGGGTTGACGACGACGCCAGCCACCGAGTCGATACTCAGCGTGCTGCCACCAGCCAAGGCAGGCATCGGGTCGGCGGTCAATGACGCAACCCGGGAGGCGGGAGGGGCGCTGGGGGTCGCGGTGATTGGCAGTGTCTACAGCTCGGTCTTCGTGCGCCACCTCCTGGCCTCGCCGCTGCACTCGTTGCCCCCCGCGGCGTTCACCATCGCGCGCACGTCGGTCGGCGCAGCGCTCGCGGTCGCAGCTCGCTCACCGAACGCGGCGCACCTCGTCTCGGCAGTCGACGCCTCCTTCATGAGTGGCCTGCACCTGGCGTGCGTCGCGGCGGCCGGCACGTGCTGGGTGGGAGCTCTCGGTGCGCTGCTGCTGCCTGGACGCCGGGCGCTGGCCAACGCCACTTCCGGCCCCTGAACGCTCGTCGGTGCCCGGCGAGGCCCCCACCATGGTGCGGGAACACGGCCCCTGGGGGCGACGAGCTATCGGGTTGCTCGAGGTGCAGGTGGACGTGCTGGTGAGGCGCGCGTGCGATCACGCGAGCGTGGACAGACCCCCATCAACGGCGAGCACCTGACCCGTGACGTAACTCGCCTCTTGTGACAGCAGGAACACCACTGCGTCAGCGACCTCAAGGGCGGTGCCCTGTCGGCCGAGCGGAACGTGAGTCGTCGCTCGGCTGGGCCGTCCCGCGCTCGCGAGTCGGCCGAGCGGGGTGTCGATGAGGCCCGGTGCGACCACATTCACACGCCCGCCGACGCGCGCAGCCTCCCGAGCCGCGTGTCGCATGAGCCCGATCTGCGCTGCCTTGGAGCTGTCGTAGGACGGGATGCCGCTGCCCGGCCGCAGCCCTGCCACCGAGGCGATCAGCACGGTCGATGAACCGTCGCCCATCAAGGGCAGCGCGGCTTTCAGCGTGAGGAAATGGGACCGGATGTTGACGTTGAAGACGGTGTCCCAGTCGTCGACGGTGGTGCCCTGCAGGCCATGGCCGCTGCCGATGCCCACATTGAGCACGAGTCCGTCGAGGCCGCCGAGCGCGGCCGCTGCCCACTCGACGGTCCGCACGCACGCCGCAGGATCAGCAGCATCGGCAGCGAGCGCGTACGACGCGCCCCCTTCGGCCGCGATGAGGTCAGCGGTGACCTGTGCCGCCGGTCCGTCGAGGTCACTGATGGCGACCGACGCGCCGCGACGTGCCGCGGTGAGGGCGATCGCCCGTCCATTGCCCATCGGCGCGTCGGGGTCGGTGCTGGGTCTCGTCCCGCCGCCGACGACCAGCACCCTGCGTCCGGCGAGGCGGCTCGTCACGATGGCTCATCTCGAGGGGCGCGTCGCACCGGCGCCGCGGCGTCGGGCCATCGCGGGGTCTGCGGCTCGAGCGCGACGCCCGCGCTGTTGAGCATCCCAGACACCATCCGGTAGAAGCCAGCGAGCACGAGCAGCTCGAGCAGCTCGGCATCGGTCCATCGCGTGCTCAGGGTGCGCCACGTGTCCTCTGAGACCACGTCGACGTCACACAGCTCGTCGGCAAGCGCAACCAACGCACCGTCGCCCTCGTCCCAGTCGCCACTTCCGCAGTCGGCGAGCCTGGCGATCTCGTCGGCGGTGAGGCCCACCGAGGACCCGATGACGTGGTGCTGCCCGAACTCGTACTCCGAGCCGCAACGCCACCCGACTCGCAGGATGACGATCTCCCGCTCGCGCGCCGGCAGGACCTCGCCTCCCAAGAGATGCGCGCCCAGCCGTCGGAACCCCTTCGAGAGGGCCTCGTTATGGGCCAAGGTCCTAAAGATGTTGAGCGGCGGGTCGTCGCCGTCCGCAGGAACCGGCTCGATTCGTGGATGCCTGGGCGCGTCGTTCATGGTGCTTCCTTCCGAGAGTCGAGCCGTTGACATGATCCTTCACCCCGCGCTCGGTGATTGGAGCCCGGTCCAGAAGCTCGACCGAGTGCGACCATCAGTCTGGCCCCTTCACCGCTCGAGTGGCTTCGTCGCGAGATGACCTGAGGAGGTGCTTCGACGACGCACCGGACAGACCCGTCGTTGAGCCGTTCCACCCCTCTTGTGCCCGACCGCCAATCCCGGCATCGACGCGTCTTGTGCCCATGTACGGCAATATGCAACGACGTCGCGAGGTGAGCGAACGAGGAGGATCCGAATGGCAGATCCCACGCATGGCTACACGAAACTCGGTCTGGCGGTCCACGGCCACGTCCACGACCACCTCCCTGAGGGAAGCGCGTACCAGCGGGTCAACAAGAAGGTCGCGGTCGCGATCACCAAGTACGTCGGGACCATGACGTGCTTCTGGATCTTCTGCGTGCTTGCCCTGTGCAGCCTCCCGTACGTCCTCAGCCAGTTCTCGGTCTTCGCGAACGTCTTCCCGTCTGTCATCATCAAGCTCTCGATCCTCACGCTCATCGCGTGGATCGCCCAGACCTTCCTGCAGCTCGTGCTCCTGCCGTCGATCATGGTCGGCCAGAACCTCCAGAACGTGGCTGCGGATGCACGATCGACGAAGACGTTCGAGGACGTCGAGACCGTCCTCAACCTGCTGGACATCCATACGCAGGGGGGCCTCAAGGACGTGCTCGACGCCGTCAATGCCTTGAAGGGAGAGACGATCCCCAAGCCATAGCGAGACGCCGGTGTTGCCCTAGGGTCCGCGTCATGTGCTCGGTGCGGCCACGTTGAGATCCGTCATCAGCGCCTCCACCTCGGAGCGGATGACGTCTCGGATGCCACGGACTGTCTCGATGCCCTTTCCGGCGGGGTCCTCGAGCTCCCACTCGACGTACCGCTTGCCGGGATAGACGGCGCAGGCGTCGCCGCAGCCCATGGTGACCACGACGTCGACGGCGCGAAGCACCTCGTCGGTCCATGGCTTCGGGAGCTCGCCGGAGACGTCGATCCCGACCTCGGCCATCGCGGCGACAGCCACGGGATTGAGCGCCGATGCCGGCTCGGATCCTCCGCTGTAGACGGCGACTCGGTCGCCGGCCAGGGATCGGAGCCAGCCAGCCGCCATCTGCGATCGTCCGGCATTGTGGACGCACAGGAACAGGACGCCCGGCTTCGTTGGCTGGCTGACGGGCTGGCGGTCATCCATGTGTCGCTCCAGGCTCGATGGGTTCGTGACAGGAGGGACCTGGGTCGTCCGGTGGCCGTGCGAGCCCGTGTGGCACGACGACCCGGGCAGCGTCGGCGTGCGTCACCCCGGGGTACAGGACTCGGATGACGGCGAAGCCCACGACGCCACCGAGCACCTCGGCGCCGATGAACGACGGGACCGACGACGGCGCGATCCCGGCGAACGAGCTCGAGAACATCCTCCCGACCGCGATCGCGGGATTCGCGAAGCTCGTCGAGCTCGTGAAGAAGTACGCCGCGGCGATGTAGGCACCGACCGCCGCGGGTGCCGTCGCGCCTCGCCCGGTGCGCGCGAGTGCGAAAATCACGAGCAGCAGCCCGGCAGTGGCCATCACCTCGGAGAGGAAGTGCGCGGGGGTCGCCCGATGGTGCGTCGCGATGGAGATCGCGCCCCTCGAGAACATCAGGTTCGCCAGCACCGCCCCGCTCACGCAGCCGGCCACCTGCGTGGGGACGTACGCCGCCGCGTCTCGCCAGGAGATCCCCCCGAACGCGGCGTCGACGAGCGAGACGACGGGATTGAAGTGGGCACCTGAGACAGGACCGAACATCAGGATGATGGCGAACAGCCCCAGCCCGGTCACCGCCGCGTTCTCGAGCAGCTCGAGGCCGATCGCGCCGGGCGAGAGCGTCTGGGCGGCGATGCCCGACCCGATGACGACGGCGGCGAGCAGCAGGCTGCCCAGGTACTCGGCGACAAGCCGTCGCCACAGCGCGATCTCACTCGCCACTTCGCGACGTCCCCTGACCGCTCAGCAGCAGCGAGAGCCCGCGGACACCACGGTCTCGGCGGACGTCGGGGTGCAGCAGCGCTCGTCGCCACCGAGGATGGCTGCGTCGCTCGCGTCCGCGAGGACCGTGTAGACCTCCCACCTTGAGCCATCGGGCCCGTCGACCCAGACCTTGTCCTGGACCGCGTAGCAGCAGGTGGTGCTCTGCTCGACGTCGGTCGCGAATCCCTCGCCCTCCAGGTACGTGATCGCGTTCGCGACCTCCTCGGTCGAGAAGACCTCGACGCCCAGGTGGTTGATCGATCCGGGATCGCCGCCGCCTTCGATGAGCACGAGCTTGAGCGGCGGCTCGTCGATCGCGAAGTTGGCGTACCCAGGGCGACGCTTGGCGGGCTCGGACTTGAAGAGCTTGGAGTAGAAGTCGACGGCCTCGTCGAGGTTCGAGACGTTGAGGGCGAGCTGGATCCGCGACACGGGTGGCTCCTTAGATCGATGGTGGTCGATGCACACTATGGTCGACGCATTGAGACTTGTCAATACTAGGATTGCAAAAATGGCGCAACGGAAGACGATCAAGGTCGACGACTCGGTGGTCAGCTGCTGCGTCTCGCTCTCGACGGACGCCCTGTCAGAGGGCGAGGCGCACGACATGGCCCAGATCTTCGGGGCTCTGAGCGACCCCGCCCGACTCCGGATGCTCTCACTCATCGCCTCGGAGAACGAGGTCTGCAGCTGTGCCCTCGAGGAGCCACTCGGGAAGAGTCAGCCGACGATCTCGCACCACACTCGAATCCTCGCGGAGGCCGGGCTCATCGTCGGCGAGCGGCGAGGTCGCTGGACCTGGTGGCGGCTCGCGCCCGATCGCCTGCGAGACGTCGCCCGACTGCTCTCTGGGTAGTTCCCTCGAGTCCGGCTCGGACGGCTCACTGCGGTCCATCTGGAGCGGCGACGTAGCCCGGGTTCGCCACGCGCAGCTGATCGAGAGCGGATCGTGCGAGCATCGAGCTCACCTCCCCGAGGCTGCCATCAAGGTCCCCGGCGCGGATCGCTGCAGCGAGCGCGCCGTCGTCGATGAATCCAAGCTCGGCGAGGCGGAGGCGGTGCGCCGCTTCGATGCCCGGGCCCAAGGTGAGCTCACGGGCCACCATCTCGAGGACATTGCGTGCGACCCGAGCTTCGAAGCGAGCTCCCGCATCAGCGGTGGCCATCACCTTGTCCCCGAGGTACTCGCTCACGGCCTCGGTGAGCTCGAGCGCGCTCGGACGTCCGAATGGCGCGGGGGAGGCCGACGTGTTGCGAGTGACCGCCGGCATGTCGGGGCGCGCGATGCCGATGAGACCGAGCAGGTCCCACTCGCTCTCGCAGACCCGACGACCGATGGCGGCGAGCTCCACCGACCGAGTCGCGCCGGTCAGATGCGCAGAGGCCTGCAGCGCGCAGATGACGGCCCACTTGAGCGTCGCGTAGACCTGCCACCACCGGACGGTGCCAGGATCAATCGCCCGGCCACTTGACGCTTCGTAGTGCCGCAGGAACTCGTCGAGCCGGCAGAAGCCGCCCACCTCGCCGCTGCCGCCGAAGCGCCAGGCTCTGGCGGAGAGCCACCCGAGGTCCTCTGCGGGATCGCCGAGGTGGGCCAGCTCCCAGTCGAGGATGCCGCGCAGCCCGGTCGTGTCGACGAGGAAGTTGCCCATCCGGAAGTCGCCGTGGACGACCGTGCGCCCCGATGCAGGCGGTCGATTTGCCGCGAGCCATCGCGATCCGAGCTCCAGGATCGGGCGCACCTCGCCAATGCCGTCGAGGACGTCAAGGGGTCGCTCAAAGGGGTCGACGCTCGGGAGCCCGGGGATCTCGGTCGCCGCGATCGTGTGGATCTGAGCGAGTGCAGTGGCGACGTCGCCGGCGAGGCTGCTCCGCGCCTCGGCGTAGGCATCATCACGAAGGAGGCGACGAGCGATCGTCTCCCCCTCGAGACGCTCGACGACGAGCCACCCGGCGTCGAGTCCGTCCGCCTCTCCTGCAGCCAGCACCCTTGGGACCGGGACGCCCGCGCGGTGGGCCGCTCGAAGCAGCGCCGCCTCCATCGCGACCGTGGAGCCCTGGGTTCGTCCCGCGCCGCGCTGCTGCTGGAGGACCATGGTCGAGCAACCTCCGGCTGGGTCCCGCATCTCGAGGGCGCTCGTCAGCCGTGACGCTCCGCCCGAGAGTGTCCGAAGCGACGTCACGGTGCCACCGAGGGCGCGGCCCAGCCGGTCGGCGACGTCGTCCGCCACGCTCACGACACGGGGACTCGAGGTCTCCCGAGCGCGTCCACCTGGTGGAGGTACTCCCCGATGCCGTAGCCGACCTCGGTCCCGCCGTCGTCGCGCCGGTAGGTCCACTCGACGAGCCCCTCATTGATGACGGTGCCACCCGGTCGACCGATGTCCGCGACCCGCAGAACCCTGCCCGTCAGGTCGTAGGTGCGGTCGGCCTTGTCGGTTGCTTGCAGGTGCATCACCCGGTGGGTCAGCTCGTCGTCGGCGAGCTCGGTCGCAAGTCCCCAGTGTCTAATCGAGGTCACGCGACCGTTCGCGCTGACCCAGCCGCGGTGCAGATCCCCGGCTTCGGTGCCGAGCTTGATCCCTCCGAAGTGCAGGTCGTCGCCGATGTTGATGGAGAACCATCGCCACATCGGGGGCTCGCCCCAGCGACGCGGCCCCCAGGACCGGTCGCGATTGCCGCGGGCACTCGACCACTCGTGGGCGACCCCGTCGACGGTGAGCGTCCCCGTCCAGCGACCGGCTTGCTCGAAGTGCCCCTTGCCCGTGGTCGTGGCCGCCGCACCGGACTCCTTCGACCCCTGGCTGTGCTCGGGTCGCCCCGCACTTCCGACCGCGTGGCTCAGTCCCTCGAAGGTGACATCGAGCTCGATCTCGACGGGCCATCGTTCGGCACTGGACGGCTGGCATCGTCGGGCAGCGGTCGTGAGCTCGGCCACGACACGCCAGCGCTGCATCGCCTCCAACAGCTCGTAGCGGGCACCGCCGACCTCCAATGGCGCACCGAGCATCTCGCGGCACTCGACCTGGTGTCGGTACTCCGCCAGGTCACCGCCGGGCAGCCAGACCGAGAGCCCGACGTCCATCGTCCCCTCGTTCGGTCGGATACCGACACGCGTGAAGAATCCTGAGTCCGAGGTCGGGTCGTAGGCGTTGAAGTAGTACGACTCACTCCACGCGGTGTCGGGCTCGACCTCGTGGGCGAAGTCGTGGTGCGGCTCCATGATGGGCATTGGCTCACTCTTATCTGAGCCGCACGCGAGCGCAACGCCCGGCAAGCTGAGCCTGCGTGCGCGTCACGTGGCGTCGATGATGGGAAGAAACGCGCGCCACGGCCCCACCGCACGGGAATACTGCTTCGCCATTGACTTGACGATCTGGCCCATGTGGTTCAGGTCGTGCACCACCCACGTGGCCAGGAGCTCGCCGAGCGTCACTTCGCCGAAGTCGGGGTGGGTTCCTCTCTGTCCCAGGTCGTCGTCGTCGACCAAGGCATCGAGCGACGAGAGGTTCGAGCGCCGCACGGAGGCAAACCGATCCAGGAGGTCGTCGAGGCTCCAGCCATCGAATCGGAGGAAGCCGGCCTCCCTGTCCACCGGGTCGAAGACGTGATCCGCACCATGCTCGAGGATCACCGAAGTGCGGTCGATCCAGTCGCACTCCTCGACGTGGGTGAGGTGCCCGACGACCTGGTACGGCGACCATGTCGCGGTTCCTTCATTGCTCATCACCCATTGCTCGGAGAGACCCGACAGCATCGTGTGCAGCACGTCGGGAGTTCTTCGCAGCACCTCGGTGCCGAGCTCGAGTGAGAATGCCATGCCGTACGCGGGCGTCGCCGCGGCGTGGCTCCCTGCAGGGCGACCTCCTTCCGCCTCGCCGGGACCGGTTCTGCCCATGGCACATTCTTGACACGGCGTTGATCGCCGGTCCTGGCCGTCTTGAACCTCTGTCCTGAACGGGGTACTCTGAATCGAGTATCCGGAAGGTGGTAGACGTGTCGAGTCGGAAACGAAGCAACCCGCTGGCCCTGGCAGTGCTGATCTGCCTGTTTGAGCGTCCGATGCACCCCTATGAGGTTGCGGCGACGCTGCGCCAGCGCCACAAGCAGGAGAGCCTTCGACTCAACTACGGGTCCTTGTACGCCGTCGTTGCTTCCCTCGAGAAGCGAGGGCTGATCGCACCGCAAGCGACGATGCGCGAAGGCCGGCTCCCTGAGCGGACGGTCTACGCGGTGACCGAGAGCGGCAAGATCGAAGCTCACGACTGGATGACCGAGCTGGTCTCGACGCCGGTGAACGACTACCCCTCATTCGAGGCCGCCCTGTCGTTCCTGCCGGCACTGCCGCCGGGCGACGTCGTCGATCTTCTAGAGGAGCGGGCGATGCACCTCAAGGTCGAGCTTGCCCGGGCGGGTGCGACGCGAGAGCTCAACGAGAAAGCGCAGCTCCCGCGACTCTTCTGGGTCGAAGACGAGTTCCGCGTCGCGCTGCGAGAGGCGGAGTTCGACTACGTCCGCAGGCTGATCGCCGAGATCAAGTCCGGCGCTTTCGACGGACTTGAGTGGTGGACCGAAATTCACGCGTCGACTGAATCACAGGGGACCGAGGCGACGCCGACTGGCAAGGCGAGGCGGTGAGAACAGGCCTCGTGAACGCTCGCGGTGGGCGTGGGCCGCTCGAGTGCCCGGTGCAGCAAGCACGGCAGGTGCCGGATCGCCACGGCCCCGAGCACGCTCGGAGGCGTACGTGAGCGCCGGTGACGTGGTGGGCATCATCACGGTCCTCTTCTCGGGCCTTCTGGCCGGCGAGGAGCTCGTGATCCGACTGGCCGTACGCGGACCGCTCGCGAGCCTCGAGGATCGTCCGCACATCCAGATGCGACAGGCGCTGATTCGCACGATGCGAGTTCTCGTGCCCGCACTGTTCGGGGCAGCGTTCGTGGCGGCTGTCTGTATGGCGGCGCTCGACGGTCTGGGCTCCGGCTTCCCGCTGCGTCTCGCGGGGGTCGGTGTGCTGCTCGCCTGGCTAGGGCTCACGGTGGGCGGCACCGTGCCGATCAATGCCGCAGCCATCGAGTGGGACCCGAGCGACCCACCGCGAGATTGGCGAGCACAGATCGATCGCTGGGAGCGCCTCAATACGGTCCGCACGTCTGCGGCAGGGTTCGCATTCGCGCTTCTCTTGACCGCTCTCGTCCAGGCAGCGCTTCGCTGAGTCCGCGGTTCTCCATGAGCGGGCGATCCGAGCGACGGCGTCGAAGGCACACGGCGGCGTGACAGGGAACGGCCAGATGTGCTCGGAGATGACCCACTAGCATTTGGATGCCGAAGGTGCTCGGACCCCGCCCACTTCTGCGATTTACGCAACGCCAGAAGTCGAAGGGTGGGTCGAATGATGGGACTCGGCAGAGGATCCCCTGAGCCGGTGCGAGCGATCGCGCACGCCGCCGTCCCTGCGGCGACGCACTCGCCCCCCACCACCCGGGTGGGCGTTGCCGCTGGCCTCAGCGGGGTCCAAGTTTGTATCGCTGGGCTTGAGTCCGTTCCGGGTTCCTTGACCGAGCGGGCCCGGCGAGGAGTGTGGCCAGCGTGCCGATTGATCGCTTGATCGACCTCTATGAAGAGCTGGTCCGGCGCGAGCAGATTGAGGCGGACCCGCCCACGTTGTGCGTCGTCGCGGCCGAGTTCGTCAACGTCAGCGGCGCGGGGATCGCGATCCTGCCCACAGGAGGGGGCATGACCTCGCTCTGTACGAGCAACGGCATGGCACAGGAGCTGATGGACCTTGAGTTGACGCTCGGCGAGGGCCCGAGTGTGGATGCGTGCTCCGCTGACGTGGTGATCGCCGAACCCGATCTCAACTCGCCGCAGCGGCATGGGTGGTCTTCCTACGCCGCACTCGCCCACGCGGCAGGGGCACGAGCGGTCTTCGGCGTGCCCGTCCGAATCGGCGCGATACGCCTGGGTGCGATGTGTCTCTTCGATCAGCGTGCTGGGTCGCTCTCCGAGGCGCAATCGTCCGACGCCCACTTGATGGCGTCGGTCGTCGGCCGAGCCGTCCTGGCCCTTCAGGCTGGCGCTCCGCCGCACTCGATCGCAGACGAGCTGGCGCAACGAGGCTCGTTCGACTTCACGGTTCACCAGGCAGCCGGCATGGTGGCGGTGCAGGGTGCGATACCGGTCGGTGAGGCGCTCGCCAGGCTGCGCGCGCACGCGTTCGCGATCGAGGTGACGGCACCCACGCTCGCGAGCCGGATCGTCTACCGAGAGACCCACTTTGACCCGCTGACTCGAGAGTGGCGAGAGACCGGGACGACGACACGATGACCTACAGGACTAACATGGCCCACATTCACACTGTCGTGCTCGGGAACGCCCGTGGCCACGCCGACACCGCACGTGACGGCGCCTGATGGCACGCGAGTCGCTCCTGATCTCGACACTCGTCGAGCTCGCCGACAATCTGGTCGACAACTTCGACGTGATCGATGTCCTCACGGTGCTGAGTGACCGATGCGTCGAGGCGATTGACGTTGACGCGGCGGGAGTGCTCCTGACGTCTCCTGAAGGCGACCTCCAGTTCGTCGCGTCGTCGAACGAGTCGATGCGGACCCTTGAGCTCTTTCAGGTGCAAACCGACGAAGGACCCTGCGTCGACTGCTTCCGAAGCGGCAACGCCATCGTGAACTATGCACTCGCGAACTCAGAGACCTTGTGGCCCCGATTCACACCCGTGGCTCTCGCGCACGGATTCCGGTCCGTCCATTGCCTGCCCATGCGACTTCGCGGTCGGACGCTCGGAGCGCTCAATCTCTTCCGGACCGAGCAAGGTCCACTCACTGGCGACGACGTGGTCGTCGCTCAGGGACTCGCGGACGTGGCGACCATCGCCATCATCCAGCACATGTCGTCAACGGACGCCCGGACGCTCAACGATCAGCTCAGCCGTGCTCTCAACAGCCGCGTCATCATCGAGCAGGCGAAGGGAATGGTGAGTCAGGCCACAAACTGCGGGATGGATGCGGCCTTCGCCCGGCTTCGGACGCACTCGCGCAACCACAATGCTCGCCTCACCGATGTCGCACAGGCGGTAGTCACAGGAGCGATCGAGGCGGACGACCTTGATCGAGTGGCCGCCTCGAAGTAACCGTGCGCAGGTCACGCGTCGAATCCCGCTGGCTAGCTGCTAGCGGTTGCGCATGCGGGCAGGGCCACAAGAGTCAGCAGGAAGCCCGACCCTAGTGATGGACGAAGAGGGGGCTGAGTCCCTCGGGCGCGCTCCCGGGGTTGGTGAACGTCAGTGGATCCACGGGCCCAGCGGCGTCTGCTGGTGCAGCCGTGTCGTTCCCGTGTCGGGCGGCAACCGCCAGCGATCGTTGCGACGAGGGGGTGAAGCCGAACTCGTGCGCACTGCTCTCGGACGCGAGCGAGCCGAGTACGTAGTGCCTCGACCCGGCGAAGGGAAGCCCGCGCAGGGTGTTCTCACGACCCGCGATCTCGTCCACGGGTGCGGAAGGCCTCCAGCTGTCATCCTCGACGAAGTGGTGCCACGCGGTCAGCCAGTCCTCGGGTGCGTATCGGCTGGGCAGCTCGCGAGAGCTGGTTCGTGCCACGAGGTCGAGTTCTGCGACGATGGGGAGCAAGGACCACGAGAGCAGCAGCACCACCTCAGACTGGCTCCTCAGCGGAGAGGCGGTCGCGTGCCCGTTGGCATCCTCGGCACTGACGAGATGCCCAAGATCGCTGAGGCACAGCAGCACGGCGTGATCCGTCGCAGCGTCTCGCTCATCCGCTGACATCATGCGCAGCGGCGTCAGCGTCACCGCCCCAGACCACGGAGCCATCACCCACGGATCAGACGCTCCGATGCTCGCTGCCAGCATGAGCAGCGACGTTCCCCCGAACTCGCCCACCTGTCCTCCTCGGCATTTCTTGCGTCACCAAGGGTCCGGAGCGACGGCATGTCTGCGTGGAGGAATCGCCGTTCCACCACGTGCAACCGCACGATACACCCGCTCGGACTTCCGGAATCGGCGGCGCACGCGCGTCCTGCGCGGGCTTTCGGCGCGAGGGCCAGCCGAGCCGGGTCCGCAGCGGAGTAGTGCGCTGGTCGGACCGACGCGGGGCACAGGCGTGCCAAGGCTGCCGTTGTGACACGGCTGAGGCTGTCGAGCCACGACGACCGCGGCGAGGTCATCTTCTGGTGGCACCTCGACCGGGCGGTGAGACCAGCCGGCCACCCAGCTCGCGGGTTGGGATCCGGCGTGCCTTCAAGTCAGGATGCGATGGCAAGCGTGGGGAGGTAGACGGAGCCGTCGACCGTTTGCTGGCACAGCAATGCTGAGAAGTCGCTGCCCGACATGGGCCTGGCGAAGTAGTAGCCCTGGCACACGTCGCAGCCGAGCGACGCGAGGTCCGCGCACTGGGCGACCGTCTCTACGCCCTCCGCCACCACCTGCAAGCCGAGCGAGTGTGCGAGATCGATGATTGCCGACACGATCGCGAAGCTCGAAGGATCGTGTCCCATGTCGAACACGAAGCCCTGGTCGATCTTCACCGTGTCAAAGGGAAAGCGCTTGAGATAGCTAAGCGACGAGTACCCGGTGCCGAAGTCATCGAGCGCGAGAAGCACGCCGAGGCGCTTCAGCTCATTGAGGACCACCAGCGCCCGCTCCGCGTCTTGTATGAAGACGCTCTCGGTCATCTCGAGTGTCAACAGAGCCGGGTCGGTCTGCGTGCGGGTGACCACTGCGGCCACGTCGTTGACGTAGTCCGTTGACATGAGCTGGTGTGCTGACACGTTGACCGAGACACCGAGCTCCTGTGAGTCAGGGCGCTTCCATCCACTCCGATCGTCGCATGCTTGTTCGAGCACCCACTGACCGATCTCGGTGATGAGGTTGCCCTTTTCTGCAATCGGAATCAGGACGGACGGTGGCACCACACCCTGCGAGGGGCTGTCCCAGCGCAGGAGCGCCTCGACGCCGGTGACTCGCCCGTCGTCGATGTCGACGACGGGTTGGTAGACGGTGTGGAGCTCGCCTCGCGTCGCTGCGCCGCTCAGATCTCGCTCGAGCGCGATGAGGTGCTCGGAGCGCTCCTGTTCTTGGAGGTCGACGATCTGCTGCCGAGCGCCTCCGAGACGCTTGGCCTGGTACATCGCCGTGTCCGCCTCCGCGAGGAGGTTCTCGGAGAGCAGCTTGCCGGGACCGGAGAACGCAATGCCGACGCTCGCGGAGATCACGATCTCGTTCCCGGACAGGTTGAAAGGCTCCGCAATTGCGTTGCCAACCCGTGTGGCGATCTCGCCTGCGGCCAGGTGTCCCTCGAGGTCTTCGCAGAGGATCACGAACTCGTCACCCGACATGCGGGCCACCGTGTCCCCCGGGCGCAGGGTCGCACTGAGGCGTCCGGCAACCGCGACGAGCAGTTCGTCGCCAGCGCTGTGGCCGAAGCGATCATTGACCGACTTGAACTGATCGAGATCCACAAAGAACACAGCCGCGAGCCGATCCGACCTTCGACACCGAAGCATGGCGTGGTCGAGCCGCTCGAGGAACAGCATTCGGTTTGGCAGCCCGGTCAGCGCGTCATGCAGGGCGATCTCGCGAGACCGGAGTACGGAGTCGTGCAGGTCCTCTCTCGCCTTGGCATTGTGGAGGTACGCAGCCGTGACGTCAGCGAGCGTCTGGGCGGTCCTCATGGCCGTCGCGTTGAGGCGCCCTCGTCGATCCCGATAGAGATCGAGCGCCCCGAGTCGCTCATCGCCATCGCGCAAGGGAAACGTGAAGACCGCCGCGAGGCCAGCCGCAAGCGCACGTGGGGTGAACTGCGGGAAGCGTAGGTCCACGCGCAGGTCTGAGATCGCGACGGCGCTTCCGGACTCGTAGGCCTCGAAGCACGGGCCCTCACCGAGCTCGGTCTGCAGTCGCTCGAACTGCAGGGCCGACTCGTTCGACGCAGCCAGGTAATGCGGCGCGACCCCCGGGGCGATGATAGTGACGCCCGCAGCGGTGATAGGCAGCACGTCGACAATTCGTTCGACCAGGTGATCGAGGATCCCCTGAATCGGAAAGTCCGTCACCAGGGTGTGTGCGAACTCGCTTAGGACATCAGACAAGAGTTGCTCATCCGACATGGCATCCCCCAGACATCTGTGCGCAAATAGGCCGCAGGGTCTGGGCGGAATGTCAGCGATGTGCTGTATCCAGTGTATACCCAATAGGCACGCTGCAAGCGAAGATGCTGCCGCAAATTTCACCTCAGCTAGGCACAGATATACCGGAGCTAGGCACTGATATGCCTGACAAACGCCTCGTCACGTGTGCATATGCGCTGGTCATGCGCTCATTTTGAGGGGGTGGCACAATGGGGCGACGAGCGTCTCAACTCGCCTCGACGAGGGCCAATGTGCGGCATCCAGGTGGTCCCCCCGGATGGAAGTGGTCAAAGTCTCGCGAACCCAGAGGGCTGGCATGAAGCGTGTTCCTATTGGATGACCTTCAACTGCGCCACTACAACAGGTGGCAGTGGGCCACCACAATGAGCAATTGGGGTGGGGTTGCGCGCAACGTGGGGCAATGGCGCTTTCTTCTGCTTACGGTCGAGTTCAGCCCGGATGGTGACATCTGACCTAGCTGCCGCTCAATCTCCGCGCTCCAAAGGGAGCAGACGATGTGCACATCCAAGCAGCTCAATTGCTCAGGTATTCTCTCAGACGCCTCGACGGCATCGTCGCAGCGCGATGCACACCACCGCGCAGCCTGGGCAGCCGCACGTCGAGCACGTTCGATGGCGATGCACCCGAGCAGCTATCGCGGGCCAGTCCGTGTTGCGGCGCCCGCGGTGGTTGGCGCGAGCGCACACTAGCGAGGCGCGACCTCTGATTGGCACTCTCGGGCAATGGGTTCAGCTGCCGAAATGGTGCGTCCGCGGGTCAGACCATGACGTGCGGCAGGTGGGTCCGACATAGAGGTATCGGATCTACTTCTTGGCGAAGCGTGCGGTGAAGTGCCGGAGCTGCGCCGGCTGTGACGTGATCTCAAACCCTCGAAGCGAGGTAGCGCGTGCCGCCACGCGCGTGACGACTTCGATGACGTAGTCAATGTGGCTCTGGGTATAAGTCCGGCGCGGAATCGCGAGGCGAACGAGATCCATTCGCGCTGGTTGCTCGGTGCCTGAGGCGTCTCGTCCGAACATCACCGTCCCGATCTCGCAGGACCGCACCCCCCCTTCCTCGTACAGCGCGCAAGCGAGGACCTGTCCGGGGTACTCCATCGGGCTGAGGTGCGAGAGGAGCCCGCGGGCATCGAGGAACACCGCGTGGCCGCCGAACGGCACGACCACGGGCACGCCTCCGGACTCGAGCGCTTCGCCGAGGTAGGCGATCGAGCGGATCCGGTACCGCAGGTAGTCCTCGTCGACGCACTCGGTCAGACCCTGGGCGATCGCCTCGAGATCCCGGCCAGCGAGCCCCCCGTAGGTCGGGTAGCCCTCCGTCAGGATCTCGAAATTGCGGCACCGCTCCGCGAGCTCGTCGTCATTGAGCGCCAGCCAGCCGCCGATATTGGCAAGCGGGTCCTTCTTGGCCGACATCGTCATTCCGTCCGCGAGCGACGCCATCTCGCGGACGATGTCGGCGACCGGTGTCTCCTCGTAGCCCGGCTCGCGCATCTTGACGAGCCACGCGTTCTCCGCGAACCGGCAGGCGTCGAGGAAGAGGGGCTTGCCGTAGCGATCGCACACCCCGCGGACCGAATGGAGATTCTCCATGCTGACCGGCTGCCCCCCTCCGGAATTGTTGGTGACCGTCACCATCACGAGCGGCACGTCAGCGCCTCGCTCCTCGAGCAGCGCCTCGAGTGCGACGACATCCATGTTGCCCTTGAAAGGGTGGCGCAGCGACGGCTGGAGACCTTCAGGGATGGGGAGGTCGAGTGCCTCAGCGCCGGAGTACTCGATGTTGGCTCGAGTCGTGTCGAAGTGCGTGTTATTTGGAATGACGAGGCCCTTCTCGCCGATTGCCGCGAAGAGCACCCGCTCTGCGGCCCGGCCCTGGTGCACCGGCAGCACGTGCTCGAAGGGAAAGAGGTTGCGGACCGCGTCGACGAACCGGAAGTAAGAAGGCGCACCTGCGTAGGCCTCGTTTCCTCGCTGGATGCCCGCCCACTGCTCGGCGGACATCGCACCGGTGCCGGAGTCCGTCAGCAGGTCGATGAGCACGTCCTCGGCGCGGAGCCCAAAGAGGTTGTAGCCCACCGCGGACAGTGCCTCCTCGCGCTGCGCGCGCGTGGTCACCCGGATTGGCTCGACCGAGTGGATCTTGAAGGGTTCGATGATGGTTCGGTACGGCTGATCCACGGTTGCTCCAGACACGGGTTTGTACGAGGTTCTACCGCACCTCGAGTTCGCGAGGCCGGCCAGCACCACGACTGCGCCGAAAGATCTGCGCGGCGTGAGAGGAGGTGACGATTCGCTCTGTGGAGTTGCCGTGGCTGGCAGCCGTAGCCACGGCTAGGCAGAGAGCCTTCGCACTTGCAAGATCACTTCCAGCATCCCCCCCCAGCCCCGGAACGTGGAGCCCTCGACCTCAATCGTGTCGATCGGAGGTCCCCGATTTCCGCGTCGTCAATGGCTACGTTCACGGCTAACAGGCCTAGGAGGTCCCCCGTGCGACTTAACCTTGGCGAAGCGATCGAAGCGATGCCCCCGGAGCCCGTGTGCTGTGCCCCTCGCGATAGTGACGGCTATCACTGATCTCAGCGGATAGGAAGCGGTCCTTCGCGGCCCATGGCGCGCGTCGATTCCTAGCGCACGCACCGACCGCTCTCAACAGGCACTTATGCAGCCCTCGTACGTTGCCGTTTGCACGCCAACGAGGAGGACGACCGCGATGGGCACACTACGGCGTGGGACGAAGAACGCGTTCCGCAACACCATCCGCACGGTGTCGATCGTGCTCATCCTGGGCATCAGCTTCGGCCTCGCGCTCGTGATGATCCTCGCGCACCAGGCGGTCGCCCAGCGGATCACGGCGGTCTCGGCCTCGTCGGGCAAC
>PLCI01000089.1:22025-22242 GCA_003135595.1 Acidimicrobiaceae bacterium
GCCTCACGTCGTGTCGGTGGCCGAGGCGATCACCGGGAGGCTCACGAACGCGGCGAGCTCCTCGTCCCAGGGAGGCTTCTTCGGCGGGCCTACGAATCCGAACGCGACCACCACCCTGACCTCTCCGATCTCGCCGGGCTCCCTCGGTCGCACGTTCGGGGGTGGCTCTGCTTCCGCGTTCACGCCGCCGGTCCAGGCGACCGGCACCAATCAGACC
>PLCI01000136.1:0-6685 GCA_003135595.1 Acidimicrobiaceae bacterium
GCCGTGAAGCGTCAGCGCGCAGGTCGGCTCGCGCGCTGACGGGCGACCTCGAAGCAGGCGACGGCACCGGCAACGCCGGCATTGAGCGACGAGATCGCTCCGTGCTGGGGAATCGCCACCACCTCGTCGCACCGTGTCCTCGTCAGACGGCTGAGGCCGCGCTCCTCGCCNNGCGAGCCCGACGCTGAGCACGCCGGCATCTGAGAGCTCGCGCAGCGCGCTGGGGATGCCGGCGACCGCGGCGAAGTCGAGACGCTCGATCGCGCCCGAGGCGGTCTTCGTCACCGCCGGGGTCAGTCGCGCCGAGCGGTGCCGCGGGAGCACGACCCCTGTCACACCGGCGCACTCCGCGCTGCGCAGCAGCGCCCCGAGGTTGCGCGGGTCAGTGACGCCGTCACAGACGACCAGGAATGCAGCCGCGCCGTCGGCACCGGCACAGAGGTCGTCGAGACTCGACGTCGGCACGGGGTCGCAGAGCGCGTAGACGCCCTGGTTGCCCTCGGTCCTCGCCTCTCGGTCGAGCCGAGCGCGCGACACGTACACGACGGGCACGCGCCGGTCGCGGGCCGCGGACTCGATCGCGTCCAGCAGCTCGGAGGACTCCTGTGCCTCGGAGATGACGACGCGTCGCGCCCGCCGGCGGCCCGCGTTGAGCAGCTCGAGGACCGCGCGGCGCCCTTCGACCTGGTCGCCGCCGAGTCCCTCGTCGCGTCGCGGGGATCGCGCCGCGGCACGAGTCGCGCCGCGCTCCGGCGCGCGGCGCGGCGGCCTTCCGGTGGGCGGGACCGCGCCCCGGGGCGGGCGTCGACGCGGCGCGGCGCTCATGTCGGCGCCTCGTCCACGAGCAGCACGACGGCCATAGCCGAGATGCCCTCGCCGCGCCCGATCGCGCCGAGGCCCTCGGCCGTGGTCGCCTTGACCGACACCGGCCCTCCAAGCACCTCTGAGAGGGTGCTCCCCATCGCCTCGAGGTGCCCGGCGAGCCGCGGTCGCTCCGCGGTGACGGTGACGTCCGCGTTGCCGACCGCCCACCCGGCGTCGCGAGCCAGCTCCCGGCACCGCTGCAGGAGGGCGAGGGACGACACGCCCGTCGTCGTCGGGTCGTCGTCGGGGAAGTGGCGACCGAGGTCGCCGAGCCCAGCGGCACCGAGAACCGCGTCGCACACCGCGTGCGTCACGACGTCGGCGTCGGAGTGACCCTCGAGCCCCACGTGACCGGGCACCTCCACGCCGCCCAGCACGAGGCGCCGGCCCGCGTCCTCGGCGAAGCGGTGTGCGTCGCTGCCGAGGCCGATCCTCACGACTCCTCCACCGACGCGAGCATCGACACGAGGTCGTCGCGCGTCGTCAGCTTGCGATTGCTCGGCTCACCGGGCACGACGACCACCCTGCCGCCGATCGACTCGACGAGCGACGCGTCATCCGTCGCGTCGCGCGCCTCTCGATGGGCGCGTCGAAGCACCTCGGCGACGAATGCCTGCGGGGTCTGGACCGCGACCAGCGTCGAGCGATCGAGGGTCTCGGCGACGACCGGATCGTCGGGGCCTGTCACGCGCTTGACGGTGTCGGCGATCGCGAGCCCCGGCACCGCGCCGTCGACGGCGGCATCGTCCAGCGCCGCGACGACGGCACAGAAGAGTGCCGGGGAGGCCAGGGGCCGAGCGGCGTCGTGGACCACGACGACGCGCACTGGCGCGTCGATGGCCGCGAGCCCCGCGCGCACCGAGGCGGCGCGCGACGGTCCGCCGGCAACGACCACGTCCGCGCCGTGGCCCTCGGCGATCGAGTCGGGCGGCACGACGATGACGACGAGCTCGGCGATCGACCGTGCGGCGTCCACTGACCTCGCCGCCACCGAGCGTCCCGCGAGGTCGCAGAACTGCTTGCGCGAGCCGTATCGCTCACCCTCGCCTGCCGCGACGACGATCGCCGCGACGTCCACGACTAGGGCAGGACGGAGGCCAGCCGCTCCTCAGCGGTCGGCTCGTCGACGTTGAGCGCGAAGGTGAGCTCCGAGACGAGGATCTGCCGAGCCCTCGTCAGCATGCGCTTCTCGCCGGCCGAGAGCCCCTTGTCCTTGTCGCGGATCGAGAGGTTCCGCACGACCTCGGCGACCTGGTAGATGTCGCCGCTGCGGAGCTTCTCGGAGTGGTTCTTGAACCGGCGCGACCAGTTGGTGGGCATCCTCGCCTCCTTCTTGCGCAGCACGGCGAAGACCTCCTCCACCTCCTCGTCGTTGATGACGTCGCGGAGCCCGACGACGTCGGTGTTGTCGATGGGGACCATGAGCACGAGGTCCGAGTAGGCAACGCGGAGCTTGAGGTAGTCCTGCTTCTTGCCGAACGCTTCTCGCTTCTCGATCTTCTCGACGATGCAGGCCCCATGGTGGGGATAGACGACCTTGTCGCCCTTCTTGAACTTGCGGGTCATTGCGGCGTGTGCCTTCCTGAGCCGGGACGCAGCGGGCCACCGACTGGCTTGAGGGGACCCTCCATTGTACCCGCTGGTTCGTGAAGTCCTGCGTGCCTCGCGCGACGCGCGGCGCGACGGCGAGGCAATGGTTTGCCAGATGCGACCTACGATTTCGCGCGAGGAGGCCGCGATGCACGTCCACGCACGCCGAACGATCCCCCTGTCGGTGTCGTTGTCGCTGCTCGCGGCCGCCACATCCCTGGTCGCGGGCGCGTCGCTCGCCGCCGCGTCGCCGAAGTCGTCGATCCCGATGCAGCCCAAGGTGCTGGACGTCGGGCAGGTGCGCCTCCATGTGCCCGTGGGATGGACGGTCACCGTGGCCGAGAAGATCTGCGGGCACGGGACGTGCCGGCGCCAGTGCGCGCCCGGGTACGAGGCCCGCGTCTACGTCTCGAGGTTCGCGCCCCTCCTGCGCTGCCCGCTCAACTTCCGCCGCAACTCCGTGTGGGTCGTGCCCACCTCGCAGACAGGCGCCACGACGCGCCAGACGAGCTCCTATGACGGCACGACCGTGATCCTGACGATCCCGTCGAGCGGCGTGGCCCTCTACGGGTTCGGCAAGCTCGGCGTGCGAGCGGTCGACAGCGAGGAGCCATCCACGCTGGCGCGACTCCTTTCTGCGCACCTCCCGGTCGCGGTGCCGAGCGGCTGGCACGCCATCACCGACGGGGTGCTCTCGGTCGAGGTGCCGAGGACGTGGCGGACCCACTTGCTCGCGGGTCCGAACGCGATCAACCCCGGTTCGTGCGGCGCCCCGTACTTCCCGCGTCCCACTGCGGTCGTCGGCTCCGGCACCGCGATCGTCTTCTGCCCGTTCGTCACTGCGTCGGTGCGCGCCCAGTCACTGGCCACACCCGGCAACGGCGCGTGGCTCGTGGGGACGAAGTACGTCGCGCCGGGGACGCGCAAGCCGGGACCCTTCCGTCTCTTCGTCGAGTTCAGCCCGCCGGGCACGGCGGCGCGGTCACGCGCGATCAACGGGCTCGCCACGACGTTCACCTACGGGCTCGCGCCCAACGGCACGAACGCGGTCCTCGCCACGGTCAACGTCCGCGGGCATGCGCACTACCTCGTGCTCGGGCTTGGCCTGGCGCCTCTGATCGCAGAGGAGATCCTGAGCTCGCTGCACGTGGCCTGACGGCGTCGCTCAGGGAACCGCGACCAGCGTCACCGCGTTCGAGTAGCCGTACTCGTAGTACCCCGGCCGCTGGTTGAGGACCGCTCGATAGGTTCGCGTCACACCGGGCACCGAGAACGCGAACGTCCCCATCGCGGACTCGTGCGACGTCTTCTGCGGGTACCACCTGCCCGCGTGCAGGTACTCAAGCGTCACGACGAGTCCGACGAGGTGCGGCGCAGCGGTCCCGTGGATCGCGACCGAGTGCCCAGCCTTCACCCGATGCGCGGCGAGCGTGATGTGGACGCTCTGTCGGTTGAGGATCGGCTGGGCCTTGAGGGGCGCGCCGTCGTTCTCGAACAGGAGGCCCGCGCCGGTCGGGCCGAGCACGGGGGCGAGGGAGGAGGCGAAGATCGCGGACCCGAACTGGACGAGCGGCGTCCAGTGCACGCCGTCGCGCGTCGCCTCGGTGAACACGTCGTAGCCGTAGCGTCGTCCCTCGAAGAACACGTGGACAGTCCCGCCGACGTCCTGCATCGTGAAGTAGCCGTCGTCGCCCTCCTTCGTGTCCGGGACCCTGTGTCCCGGGCCGAATGTCTTGGACGCCGCGTTGAAGAAGCGAAGGCGCTCACCACCCGTGATCGAACCACCCGGGTCGGTGAGCAGGGCGTTGCCGGAGATCGCGGTCGTGAGTTCGTTGGCGAACGTCCCGACGCTGGTGTACGCGCCCGAGGAGCTGAAGTCGCTCGCGCTCGGCGCGAACGCGACATGTGTGTTGGTCGTGTCGTCGCTCGCGACGAGCACGCCGCCGTTGTAGGTCGTCAACGACGTGTCACTGCCTGCGCTTCCGTTGACGGTCGCGAACGCCGTGACGGGGGATCCCGGGTGCGGCACGAACGCCTGGACCTGGGTGCCCGCCTGGCCGTAGGTGGCAACGACGAGCTGGCCGCCCACCTCGGTGCCCGCCCCGATGCTCGAGAGGTTGCCCGCCTCAACCAAGACGGAGAAGGTCTTGGCGTCATTGGTGCTGTTGAAAGTGACGGCGGTGTCGGCGCCGATGGTGCAGCAGTCGATCGCGACCACCGACACGTTCGTCCCACCCGTCGCGAGCACCTCGGTCGTCCCGAAGAAGGTGTCCCCCGCATGGGCCTGCAGCGTCGCCCTTGACGCGCAGGTCCGGCCACCGGGGTGCAGCACGCACACGCCGATCGTGGTTGCGCTCTTCGACGCTGCGGCAAGCACCAGCTCGCCGTTGGGCAGCACGGTCCCGGTCCCGAGCCCGCCAACAGTGCCGGTCGTGAACTGGGTGAGCTCGGGCTGCGGGTCGCCGACGACGCCCGCGGCTCCGGCCGGCACCAGCATGCCGACAGTTACCAGCGCAGCCGTCAGAGTCGTAAGAAGTGCAGCGCGCGCTCTCTTCGTCCGAAAGTGCCGGCCCATGGTGACCTCGATTCCTCGCGCCCAAGTGCGGCGCCCGGCCGAACGTACTCCCGCGCCGGCCCGCTGCCAAGCGGCATCGAGCACGAGGCGCACAATTGTCGGGGGATGTCTACGGCGGCGGCCGCAACCGAGTTGGTCAGTCTGCTGCTGGTGCGGAGCCCGCGAGCTCGACGGTCGGGGGCGCGAAGCCCTCGATCGCGCTGAAGGCGAGCTCTTCGATCGAGCCGTCCTCCGGGGCGTCGACGAGGATCGTCTCGCCGGTGCGGAACTCCTTCCACAGGAGCTTCTCGGAGAGCGGGTCCTCGATCATCGACTGGATCGCACGACGAAGCGGCCGTGCCCCGAGCATGGGGTCGTAGCCCTTCTCGGCGACGAGCTTGCGCGCGGCGGTCGTGAGCTCGAGCCCGATGCCCTGGAGGGCGAGCTGGTCCCTCGTGCGCTGGAGCAGCAGGTCGGCGATCTGGATGACCTCATCCATCGCGAGCTCGTGGAACACGATGACGTCGTCGATCCGGTTGAGGAACTCGGGGCGGAAGTGCGCCTTGAGCGCGGTGTTGACCCGCTCTTTCATCCGCTCGTAGGTGACGGACTCGGAGCCCTTGGCGAAGCCGATCGACGCCTTGCGGAGGTCCGCCGTGCCGAGGTTGGACGTCATGATCAGCACGGTGTTCTTGAAGTCGACCGTGCGACCCTGGGCGTCGGTGAGCCGGCCGTCCTCGAGGATCTGCAGCAGCGTGTTGAACACGTCGGGGTGCGCCTTTTCCACCTCGTCGAACAGCACGACGCTGAACGGCTTGCGGCGCACGGCCTCGGTGAGCTGCCCGCCCTCGTCGTAGCCGACGTACCCGGGGGGCGAGCCGACGAGCCGGCTCACGGTGTGCTTCTCCATGTACTCGGACATGTCGAGCTGGATGAGCGCGTCCTCGTCGTCGAAGAGGAACTCGGCGAGCGTCTTGGCGAGCTCGGTCTTCCCGACGCCGGTCGGGCCAAGGAAGATGAACGAGCCTGCGGGGCGCTTGGGGTCCTTCAGGCCCGCACGCGTGCGGCGGATGGCGCGCGACAGGGCCTTGATGGCCTCTTCCTGGCCGATGATGCGGTGGTGGAGCTGGTCTTCCATGCGGAGGAGCTTCGAGGTCTCCTCCTCGGTCAGGCGGTACACGGGGATGCCGGTCCACGCCGCGAGCACCTCGGCGATCGTCTCTTCGTCAACGACGTCGAAGGCATCGGCGCCTGACTCGCGGAACTCGGCGTCGATCGCGTTCTTGCGATCCATTCGCTCGAGCTCTTGGTCCGCGAGGCGCTTCGCCTGGTCCATCGCGCCGCGCTCGATCGCGGCTTCCTTGTCCGCGCGGATACGGTCGATCTCCTCGTCGAGGAGCCGCGAGGAGGCGGGCGCGGGCATCCGTCGGATGCGCAACCGGCTGCCGGCCTCGTCGATCAGGTCGATCGCCTTGTCGGGTAGGAAGCGGTCCGAGATGTACCGGTCGGCGAGGTTCGCCGCGGCGACGAGCGCCTGGTCGGTGATCGTCACCTCGTGGTGCTCCTCGTAGCGGTCGCGCAGCCCCTTCAGGATGTCGATGGTCATCGAGACGCTCGGCTGCTCGACCTTGACCGGCTGGAAGCGCCGCTCCAGGGCGGCGTCCTTCTCGATGTGCT
>PLCI01000136.1:6762-7432 GCA_003135595.1 Acidimicrobiaceae bacterium
AGCCGCTCCTCGAAGTCGCCGCGATAGCGCGATCCTGCGACGAGGCTGCCGAGGTCCAGTGTGTAGACCTGCTTGTCGGTGAGCGTGATCGGCACCTGGCCCGACACGATCTGCTGGGCGAGGCCCTCGACGATCGCGGTCTTNNGTGCGGCGCGACAGCACCTGCATGACGCGCTCGATCTCGCGCTCGCGGCCGACGAGCGGGTCGAGCTTCTTGTCACGCGCGAGCTGGGTGAGATTGCGACCGAACTGGTCGAGGACCGCCGAGCCGCTCGAGGACTGCTCCTCTCGGCCGCCGGGGGTGGCGCCGACTGCCTCTTTGCCCTGGTAGCCCGACATCATCTGGATGACCTGCTGGCGGACGCGCCCGAGGTCCGCGCCGAGCGAGACGAGCACCTGGGCGGCGACGCCGTCGCCCTCGCGGACGAGGCCGAGCAGCATGTGCTCGGTGCCGATGTAGGAATGCCCGAGCTGGAGCGCCTCGCGCAGCGAGAGCTCGAGGACCTTCTTGGCCCGCGGGGTGAACGGCGGCGAGCCTGACGGCGTCGCGCCGGTCATGCCGATGGCCTCTTCGACTTTCTCGCGGACGGCCTCGAGGGTGATGCCGAGCGAGTCCAGCGCCTTGGCGGCGACGCCCTCGCCCTCGTGGATCAGGCCGAGCAGGATGTGC